>SUZP01000010.1 GCA_015059865.1 Rikenellaceae bacterium
CTCGGAAAGTCGGGTGAATGACATGGCGAGGTCGTATGCCCGAATAGCGCACACCGAGTGCGATAATTGCAGCAATCGCCACCCACAACAGCCAGCCGTAAATCTCCTTCATCGTTTCGAGCAGAGCCTGCACCTGTACCTCGCCATAGAGAGCCATAAACGGAGTGCGCAGAGTGGATAGGCTGATGCTATCCATACCCTCCGAGAGCCACGCAGCGTTGCGAGTCATCACGACCTTCATTGCTCGTGCCACGATGGTCGTGCCGATAACGCCTGCCAACGATGCGCTAAACAGGTTTTGCATCATCACGCCCTGCATAAAGTGGAACGGGAAGGGCAAACGAGTAAGCGATGTAAGCACAGCCACCGCAACGATAATATAACCAAAAGTGCGCACAAAAATCGGGAAATACAACGCCTCTTTCGGCAGATTGTAATCAATCACGAAGTAGAAATATGCCAAATAGAGCGCAATAGCCGTGAAGGCGATAACGAACATTCGCTGATACGACCACTTCCTTCGTGCGAAGGTGAGCCAAGTGAATAAAACGCCTGCGATAGTACCGACAAATGCCACCCAATTGAGCGAAATCATATTCTCGGTATCGTAGCCCAACACGCCCTCCATCAAGGCGTGTTCAAAGATATGCGATGGCGCAAGCAACACATCGGCGATAATCATAATGGCGATGGTTATCGGCACGATTGGGCTTTTGAGCGTATCGAGCATAATGTATGGGTGGCGAATAAACGATGCTCGCCACAAATTCAGCGCAAGCGTAACCACCCCGCAGAGCGTTGCAGTGCGGATTTGCCAAGCATACCACCAATCGTAGTGTTCGCCATAGAGGCAAACGAATAACACCGACAATGCCGTGATACCCCACATTATCATTCCGAGCCAATCAATACCGTACAAAGGCAGATGAGGCATTACGCGAATATCCTTGTAGAGCAACATTACGAGCAACATCATAACAAGCAGTGCTGCCACGATAAAGTAGTGCATAAAGTGCCACGAAGCCCACACCGAGAAGAAAATCGTAGCGATACCAGACAACTGAATTGCGCTATTTACAATCAGATAGACATAACAGAAAAAGACCGACAAATCGCGCTTCGGGGTAAGCCACAACTGAATTGTGGAGTTACACTCGAAGGTCGCCCACATACGGAAAAATCCCGCCACAAACGACACTCCGACAAGTAACGGAACATTCGTGGTATTCATCGCCACAAGGTTTGCCACAGCAATAACACCTCCGCACATAAGTAGCGTAGTGCGAGGTTTTACGGCAAACTTTACCCTAAACATCATTCCGAAGAACAACGCCATTCCTACCAACGAGGCGTAGCCTGCCATCATAATATCCTCGTTGAGCAGTTGCGTTGTGCCGACCATCTCACTCGCTGCTGCCAGATATACTCCACCCGAAAATTGGACAATGATAACAAAAAGTATCACTATCCACGGGCGTAGCCACTCTGGCACAAATGAGCGAAATTGCGGAATTTCAAATTTTTGACCAGGTTCGTGCATCGCTAATAGAGAACTTTACACTCAACATTCATTCCTGCACCTACCCTACGCATCATCTCCTCATCGTTGCCGACAAAGTCGATGCGGACAGGTATGCGCTGCTCAATCTTCACGAAGTTGCCCGACGAATTATCCTGCGGCATAAGCGAAAAACTTGCTCCCGTAGCACCCGAAATGGAGGTTACAACGCCCTTGAACTTGTGTCCGCCCACGGCATCGACCTCAATCTCAACCTCGTTACCGACCTTTATGTTTGCAATCTGTCGCTCCTTGTAGTTAGCCATAATCCACTTGTCGGTGTGCGAAACAATATCCACTACGCACTGTCCGGGCTGTACAAGCTGTCCTTCGTGAATCTCCTTTCTACCCGTAACGCCATCAGCAGGAGCAACAACAACTGTGTAGGAGAGATTTAATCGTGCCAATTCGAGCGATGCCTCCGCTACGCGGATACCTGCTTCGTTTTGGTCAAGGCGTGTGGTCTGCTCTGCACGAACTGCCTCGATACTGCGCTTCTGCTGGTTGAGCATCTCGCAACGAGCCTTTGCCGCCTCGTAGCGTGTCTTCATATCGTCGTACTGCTGGCGCGTAACGGCATTTTGAGCCAACAACTTCTCGAAACGCTTGTAGTTGCGCTCGGCATTTGCAAGGTGGATATTTGCCTCCTTAATGCTCGCCTCTGTAACGGAAAGGTTTGTGTTTGTGGTCGAGATAACCTTCTTCATCGCCTGCTTGTCGGCTGTGGCATTGAGGTATGCAGCCTCAGCCTGCGCCAAGCGATAGTTAAACTCCGCAGGCTCGATAACGAGGAGCGTATCACCCTTCTTGACCTCGGCGTACTCTTCAAATCGCACCTCCTTGACAAAGCCCTGCACGCGAGCATTTACGGGTACGATATGTTGCTTAACCTGCGCATTCTCGGTAAACTCCACATTGCCGAGATGAACAAATTTCGAGCATACCCAAACAAGGGTTGCAATAATGATGATACAAGTTATAATGTTGTAAATTAGTTTTTTAGTCTTGTGTTTCATAGTATTGTGATATTTAGAGGTTTCCTGTTGTTGATTTAAGTTTGTAGTATTTGAAGATAGTGCCTATCTGCGAGTTGGCGAGTTGCAACTCGGCATTTAGAAGCTCGTTGGCTGCATCAACCATATCGGTAGCAATAGCCATATCGTTTTTGTATCGCGTCTCAACAACGCCATAGTTCTCCTTGGCAAGTTGCAGACTCTTGCGATAGGACTCCAACTCCTCGAACGACTCCAAGTATTTAATGTAGTCCGACTTAACCGCGAGTTTCACGCCCTCCTTCGCCTCATCATAGCGCGATTGAGCAAGGAGCGATGCGTGTTTAGCCCTCTTTATGCCGTTGTTCGCCTTGTAGAGCGACGACAGACTCCACGAAACGCGCAACCCGACAAACCAATAGTTGAAATTTTTGTTTATTACGGGAACTTCGATTGTTATAGGTCCGTCAAAGTGATTGGCAGCAACCAACGCCACACTCGGTAACATATTCGCTCGCGCCAACTTTACGCCCTGCTCGCTCATCCTCACTCCAAGCGCCGAGCGTTGTAGGTCGTGCGAGAAGGAGTTTGCTTGGCTCTGCCAATACTCCTCATTTTCAGGCGCAACAGAGAGCGAAATCAACTTCTCGTCGGGCAAGATGTATGTCGTAGGAGCAAGAGCCAGCATCTCCACCATATTGGCATTCAATATCTCGATTCCATTCACAATCTTGCGACGCGCCAACAAGATATTTTGCAGACGCAGTTCGTACCTCGTAATATCGTTCGAGAGCGCTAAGCCCTGCTTCTCGCGTGCGCGAGTCGTCTCGATAAGCGACTCTGCCAGCTCAATATTCCTATCGTACACTTTCAGCAGATTGTGCAACTTGTAGAGGTCGAGGTAGAAGGCCGTAAGCATAAAGCGTATGCGTGTACGCGAACTCGCCAACTCCACCGTCGCCATATCTTGTTGCAACTTCGCCATAGCGACGCCACTGCTCACCGCACCACCGCCATATATCAGTTGCGAGGCCTCGACCGCAAAATTATTTCCGAAGTGTGGCATATCCACATTCATCGCATTTGCAAAGTTGCGGTCTGTAAGTAGCCCATCACCAAGATAGCTCGCCATAACCGAGAGGTCGATATTGGGCAGATGTTTCGACTTCGCCTCTTTCACAGCGATATCAGCCTCGGTCAAGGCTATTTTACTACTCTTTATACTCTTGCTGTGTTCGTCAGCAAGGTCGTAGATTTCACTCAGTGTCAGCACTCGCTCTACCCTCTCTTGCGCCGACACATCAAAGACACATAGTGCAGCACACAGCAACACTATGAGCATCAATGTTTTACTCATAATATTAAGGATTAAAATGTTGTGTATCTATATTATTGGATAAGTGTAGGCCGTGATGCCTGAGATACCCACCTTAGGGAATATATATGGTAGCTGTATGAAATGCTCGCGAGCTCTTATCTATTCTTGTCATCGTATACGCAAAACTTTGTGCTTTGCGACCGCAAAGGTAGAAAAAAAAATGGAAAACATCAAAGTTTTCCATCTTCCTAACCCCTATTTAGGCGAGGGTTATTCCTCTTCATATTCGAGAATTTCGCCCGGCTGACAGTGCAACTCGTGACAGATGGCTTCGAGTGTCGAGAAGCGCACAGCCCTACTTTTACCAGTTTTCAATATTGACAGATTAGCAGGCGTAACGCCAACTCTTTCAGATAGTTCCATAAGAGACATCTTGCGACGAGCCATTACAATATCGAGTTTTACCTTTATTCCCATTTGCCCATATTTTTGATTATAAACGCAACTAACTTAATGCGAATGTACGAAAAAATCGGTAATTATCCAAATTTTAGTCACATTTTTTTAATATTTTATTTAGACGAATTGTCGCTTCAAAGTGTTCTAAAAGCCGTTTTTCGATAATTTAAAATTGCAGATTACGCGACAATTTACTACCTTTGCTTTATATTTATTACTTGTAGGTATGGGACAGAAAGCAGTTTATAACTTTAACGCAACACCCGAAAAGGTTGATTTCACACTACACGAAACCATCGAGGCTATATGTGCAGATATTTTGAATGTAGCAGGCGCGGATGCCAAGAAGAATGGGATAAGCGCAGATGTATTGATGCAGCAAAATCGTTCGTGGGTACTCTCACGACTCTCTGTTGAGCTCGACCGACAACCTGAGCAGTACGAAGATTACAATATCCTCACTTGGGTAAATCCGCACACTTCGCGCTTTATCTCCACCCGAAATTTCGAACTCACAGATAGAAGCGGCGAGGTATTCGGTCGCGCCCTATCGCAGTGGTGCGTAATCGACTTTGTGCGCCGTATGCCCGTAGTTCTCGAAGAGGTTGAGGGATTGTTTAGCCCCGACTACTACTGCGACGAGCCATCGCCTTGCGAAGCACCGCGAAAGGTACGCGGTATTGAGCCAAGCGTAACACGACTGCACGAGGTGCGTTATAGCGATATCGACTTCAATCGTCATGTCAATACAATGCGTTATATTCGTATGATGCTCAACACATTGCCTATCGAATATCTAACCGATAACCACCCTATGCGATTGGACATCCACTTTGCTAAGGAGTGTCATCTCGGACAGGTACTAACTATTGGCTACGAGCAACGCGACAATATTTCGTTATTTGAAATTCGCGCCGATGACGGCACAGTCGCCTGCACCGCAGCAATCGAGTGGAAGTAAGAAAAAAGCACCTTTCGAATGGTTGCAAGGCACACAAGAAAATCTCTCCGCAGCAAACTCTTCAACTAAAAAATTGCTTATGAACGAGGAAATTTCGCGCTAAACAAGAAAGCGAGTCCGCAGCATAGTTGAACTATGTGAGGAACTCGCTTATCGAAGAGCAGTGCGAAATTTACCGTTCAGAACAAATTTTTATCCTTTCATACAACCCGCAACCTTAATAACCTCTCCACTGATGTAGGAGGACATATCGCTGGCAAGGAAAAGAGCTACATTGGCAATCTCCTCGGCTGTACCCATACGACCAAGGGAGATGTCGGCAACGAGCTTAGCCTTGATATCGTCGCTGAGTTTGTCGGTCATATCGGTAACAATAAAGCCTGGGGCGATGGCGTTGCAGCGAATATTACGACCACCGAGTTCCTTGGCAATGGACTTGGTAAGTCCGATAAGTCCAGCTTTGGACGCAGCATAGTTGCTCTGTCCTGCATTGCCATTAGTACCTACGACTGACGACATATTGACGATAGAGCCTGCGCGACGACGAGCCATTAACGGCACTACGGCGTGTGTAAAGTTGAATGCCGATTTGAGGTTGGTATCGATAATAGAGTCCCACTGCTCCTCACTCATACGCATTATAAGGCCATCTTTGGTTTGACCTGCATTGTTTACAAGTATATCTATCTGTCCAAAGTCGGCAACGACCTGTTCAACCACGGCGTGTGCACCAGCGAAGTCGGAGGCATTCGAGGCGTAGCCCACAGCACGACAACCGAGAGCCTCAATCTCGGCAACCAGCGACTCGGCAGCCGCCACAGACGAGAGGTATGTAAAGGCTACATTTGCTCCATTTTCGGCAAATTTCAAAGCAATAGCGCGACCTATGCCGCGAGTGGCACCCGTAACGAGGGCAACCTTTCCTTCAAGCAACTTCATTTTCTATAAAATTATTGATAAGTTTTCGGCAAATATACGCTTTTATTTGATTTTTTTTGTAAATTTGCAAGAAGATGTGTACACAAATTGAATTGAACATATATATAACATACACAGAAACAGTAAAATAGAATTATGAAAAGAGACGAACAGATTTTCAATCTTATCGCCGAGGAGCGTGCTCGCCAAACACACGGTATCGAGCTTATTGCATCGGAGAACTTTGTGAGCGACCAAGTAATGGAGGCTATGGGCTCTGTATTGACCAACAAGTATGCCGAGGGCTACCCTGCTGCACGCTACTATGGTGGTTGCCAAGTAGTAGACAAGGTAGAAAACCTCGCAATCGAGCGACTCTGCCAAATCTATGGTGCCGAGTATGCCAATGTACAGCCACACTCAGGAGCACAGGCAAATATGGCGGTATTCTTCGCCGTGTTGAAGCCGGGAGATACATTCCTTGGTCTTAACCTCTCGCACGGAGGTCACCTCTCACACGGCTCGGCAGTGAATATGTCGGGAACATACTTCAACGCAGTGAGCTACTCGGTACGCGAGGAGGATGGTCGTGTAGACTACGATGAGATGGAGCAGAAGGCTTTGGAGTGCAAGCCAAAGCTTATCGTGGGTGGTGCTTCGGCATACTCGCGTGAGTGGGACTACAAGCGTATGCGCGAGATTGCCGACAAGGTTGGTGCTTTGTTGATGATTGATATGGCGCACACCGCAGGTCTTATCGCAGCAGGCTTGCTCGAAAACCCTGTTAAGTATGCACATATCGTAACCTCAACTACTCACAAGACCTTGCGTGGTCCTCGTGGCGGTATCATCTTGCTCGGCAAGGATTTTGATAATCCGTGGGGCTTGACCACTCCGAAGGGTGTAGTGAAGAAGATGTCGCAAATTCTCAATTCGGCAGTATTCCCAGGTATTCAGGGTGGACCACTCGAACATGTTATTGCAGCGAAGGCGGTTGCATTTGGCGAGGCATTGACACCAGAGTACAAGGAGTACCAACAGCAGGTTGTTCGCAATGCTCAGGCATTGGCAGCAGCGTTGGTGGCTCGTGGCTACAAGATTATTTCGGGCGGTACAGACAACCACTTGATGCTCGTAGACCTCCGCACCAAGTTCCCTGAATTGACAGGCAAGGTGGCAGAGAAGGCTCTCGTGGCTGCCGATATCACAGCAAACAAGAATATGGTGCCATTCGACACTCGCTCGGCATTCCAGACTTCGGGCTTGCGCTTCGGTACTCC
Source organism: Rikenellaceae bacterium (assembly GCA_015059865.1). Classification (GTDB taxonomy): domain Bacteria; phylum Bacteroidota; class Bacteroidia; order Bacteroidales; family Rikenellaceae; genus Alistipes. The sequence continues at coordinate 7,487 of SUZP01000010.1, forward strand.
TGCCATCACCACTCGTGGTTTGAAGGAGGATAAGATGGAGTATATCGCAGAGTTGATTGACCGCGTACTCTCGGATGCTGAGAACGAGGAGAATATCGCAGCTGTTCGCAAGGATGTGAACGCCTTGATGGAGAACTATCCTCTCTTTGCGTGGTAGGAAACAAGTAGAACAGATAAGAACAGATAAGAACAGATTGGATATCGCAAGAAATTCAATCTGTTTTTGTTTGTTTCTTTTTACTGCAAATTATCCACTCATACTATTTTTGTTATATTTTATTGTTTTTATCCTTTTTTCACTACCTTTGCAAAAAGATATAGAAAGAGAGAAATAACGCAAGTAAAAACCACAAAAAATACTAATCATGAAAAACCGATTTTTAGCAATTGTAGTTGCAGTAGCAGTATTTACAACATCGGCTACTGCACAAATCACTGGCGTAGAGTTGGCACGAAAGTCGCAGAGTGGTGATATGCTGACTCACAAGAACGAGAAGGTTATTCGCACTGTAGAAATGGACACCGAGATTGTTGTGTGCGGAGGCGGCCTTGCAGGTATTTGTGCAGCAGTATCGGCTGCCCGCAATGGCTCAAAAGTCATCCTTATACAAGACCGTCCTGTACTTGGCGGAAACGCATCGAGCGAGATGCGTATGGGTATCGTTGGCGTTAGAGAGAGTAAATATCAGGAAACCGGAATTCTCGAAGAGATGCAATGCCGAAACTTCTTCTATAACCCATTGCAGCGTTACCCTCTTTGGGATGATATCTTCTACTCCACCGTTATTGAGGAGCCTAATATCCGACTTCTGCTCAACACTTCGGTACGCGATGTGGTAATGAACGGCAAGGAAATTGCAGCTGTAAAGTGCTGGAACAGCAACAATTACACCGAGTACACCATTTCGGGTAAATTATTCATCGATTGTACAGGAGATGGTATTCTTCGTCTTTCGGGTGCAGAGTATCGCCGAGGAACCGAAGCAAGAACCACATACAACGAGTCCTATTTGTCAAACGACAAGTCGAACAACCTCACCATGGGTAATTCCATTCTTATTCAGATGCGTAAGACTGACAAGCATCATCCATACAAGGCTCCCGATTGGGCTTACCACTACACCGATGCCGATTTCAATTACGACACTCCTCAGCCAACAACTCCTGGACACAAATTCTTGTACAAGATAATACACCGAGTTCACGACAACAATTTCTGGTGGGTAGAGTGTTCGAGCGTGAAGTTTGACACTATTTTCGATGCTAACGAGGCCCAATTCGAGTTGAAAAAGATTGCATACGGAATTTGGGAGTATATCAAAAATCATCCTGACGGCAGAGGCCACAACTATGAACTCGTATGGATTGGAGCTATTCCAGGAAAGCGCGAATCGACACGCTATGTTGCACCGCACACCCTCACACAAGAGGATATTTTATCGGGCGGTCATTTCGAGGATGTTGTTGCATACGGCGGTTGGGACCTTGATGATCACGATCCTAACGGCTTTGAGAACAGAGGTCCAGCAAGCTATATCTACAAGATTAAGCAGGGATATGGCATTCCTTTCGACTGTTTATACTCTGTAAATGTTCCAAACCTAATGTTTGCTGGTCGCGATATTTCCACCTCACACATGGCATTCTCGGCTACTCGTGTAATGGCGACTTGCGCACTTATCGGTCAGGCAGCTGGTACTGCGGCAGATATGATTATCGACAAAAACACAACTCCTGCTGGTCTGCGCAAAGATTACATAAAAGAGTTACAAGATAGATTGGAGGATGACGACTGTATGTTGCCATATCGTTGGCGCAAGATCTACCCACTTACTGCTGCAGCGAAGACTCTCGCAGCAAACGAGCCAATGCGCAATGGTATCGACCGCGAGTGGGATGGTACAGACAATGGTGTATATGCAGCTGTAGGCGACAAACATCTGACCTACACTTGGGATAAGCCAATCACAGCTTCTGGTGTACGCTTCGTCTTCGATTCTGATTTAAAAATTCGCGGCAAACGAATGCGCAAATTGGAGGAGACATCGGAGCGCAGTCCTATGCCTTCGGAGATGGCTCGCGATTTCCGTGTAGAGGTACGCATACCAGCAAAGAACAAGAAGGAGAGCAAAGCCTTTGCGAAAAATCCTGAGGCTGGCGAGTGGAAAACTGTAGCAACAGTTACTGACAACTTCCGCCGTCTTGTAAAGTTGAATTTCGATGCAGTAAACACCGATGCAGTCCGCATCGTAGTCGATAAGACTTGGGGGGCAGAGAAAGCTCACATCTTCGCTTTCGATGTAAAGTAATAAATAAAGGTTGGCGATTGCCGACCTTTATTGCTTTTAGCCATTAGGGAGTGTCTAACAAGTTTTTTAGACACTCCCATTTTGCTCGAAGTTGTATAACAAGAGGGATTTCAAGGCTTAAACCTTCTTCGAAGGCTTTTGGTTGCTCCGGTTCGGCAAAACAAGCATTTGTTTTGCTCTCCCCTTAATCGCAACCTTGCGAAGTGTGAGAAACCGCAGCATACTTGGCGTATGTGAGGATTTCGAACACGAGTATAACGCAGAAATCACCTTGTTAGACAGCTTCTATTTTTTTGCCACCATTTTCGGTGGGCAGACTCATATTTATCAAGGGCGTCGGACATAAGTTCGCGCCCTTTCTCTACTATCTCCTTTGCAAGAGCGTAGTCCGAGATATCGCCGTAGGCATCAAACGGCATCTGCACCAAAATATCGGGCTTGCACAACTCAATCATAAGGCGTGAATTGTGCTGATTCATAATAGAGAAGGTGCGGTCGATAAGCCCGTAGTAGCTTTCACCCCAATCGAGTTCGGGAAGGTTGTCGATATGATTTTCACGGAAGGTGCGCACCTCCTTCATCGCCTCCCAACCCATCGCTCCGAGAGCCTTCAACTTATCGAACATCGACACCTCGGCATTGCCATTTATCGTAGTCGCCAACGCCCGAACCTCCTCGCGCTTGGCAACCTGTAACTTCTCGTAGTCGGAGGTCTTCTGCTCGACATCGGCAATGGTCGAACGAATAGCCTCAACATCAAAATAGTTCAGGTCGAAACCAACCAGAATATCGCCTTTCGTGCGTTGCACACGATTGAGTGGCAGACAGTTAGACGAATGTCCGTCAATCAACATCGTATTACCGTTTTGCACCGGCTTAAAGAGCGACGGAATAGACATCGAAGCACGAATTGCCGAGAACAGATCGCCCTTATCGAAGACCACCTCCTCGCCCGTATAGAGGTCGGTAGCAACGGCAGAGAATGGCAGCGGCATCTCCTCGATTTTGACATCGGGAACGACCTGTTTTATCGCTTCGATAATCTTCTCGCCCTTGACGATATGGTTCATCGAAAAGGAGAGGTCCATCAGCGAAAAGACCTTCCATGTGTCGAGCGAAAAGAGCCACTCTTTGAACTCGGCAAGGTGTCCTGCGGCATACACTCCGCCCACCAATGCACCTATCGAGGTACCTGCAACAGCCGTTACCTCATAGCCTCGCTCCTGCAAGACCTCCAATGCTCCAATATATGCAAATCCTCGTGGTCCGCCACTCGACAGGGCAAGTGCCACCTGCTTTCTCTTTCTTGACATACTTTCTCTATATTGCCGTTAGCCGTTAGCTAAATTAAAAATTAAAAATTAAGAATTAAAAATTCCTTTAATTGTCAATTATCAATTGTCAATTTGAAAACTACTCTCTACTCACTACTCGTTACTCACTAATCATGCATTATCTTTTACAAAGATAACGATTATTTGGAATTATTTCACTATCTTTGTGCGATTATTACGCATATAACAAATAAACAACCAAATATGGCAGACGAAAAGATTATTTTCTCGATGGTGGGTGTCAGCAAGACCTTTCAAAATCAGAAGAAGGTCTTGAATAATATCTACCTCTCATTCTTCTATGGAGCGAAAATCGGTATTATCGGTTTGAACGGCTCGGGTAAATCTACCCTGATGAAGATTATTGCAGGTATCGACAAGAATTTTCAGGGCGAGGTGGTATTCTCACCGGGCTACACAGTGGGCTACTTGGAGCAGGAGCCTCTGCTCGACAACAACAAGACCGTAAAGGAGGTTGTCGAGGAGGGTTGCGCCGAGACCGCAGCGTTGCTCAAAGAGTACGAGGATATCAATATGAAGCTATGCGAGCCGATGTCGGATGACGAGATGAATCGTCTTATCGAGCGTCAGGGCGAACTCTATGAGAAGATTGACCATGTGAACGGCTGGGAGTTGGATAGTGTATTGGAGCGCGCAATGGATGCGTTGCGTTGCCCTGCACCCGATGAGAATGTAGCCCACCTTTCGGGAGGTGAGCGTCGTCGTGTGGCGTTGTGTCGTCTGCTGTTGCAGCAGCCCGATGTATTGTTGCTTGATGAGCCTACCAACCACCTTGACGCCGAGTCTATCGACTGGTTGGAGCAGCACTTGCAGCAGTATAAGGGTACGGTAATCGCTGTAACCCACGACCGTTACTTCTTGGACAATGTAGCGGGTTGGATTCTCGAACTCGACCGTGGCGAGGGTATTCCTTGGAAGGGCAACTATTCGGGTTGGCTCGACCAGAAGACCAAGCGTATGGCTATGGAGGAGAAGCAGGAGTCGAAGCGCCGCAAGACCTTGGAGCGCGAGTTGGAGTGGGTTAATATGAACCCATCGGGCCGCCGTGCCAAGAGCAAGGCTCGTCTGTCGGCTTACGACAAGATGCTCAACGAGGATACAAAGCAGAAGGAGGAGAAGCTCGAAATATACATCCCGAACGGACCTCGCTTGGGCGATGTTGTTATCGAGGCAAATGGCGTATCAAAGGCGTTTGGAGACCGTGTTCTCTACGAGGGTTTGGACTTCAAGTTGCCACCGGCAGGTATCGTAGGTGTAATTGGTCCTAACGGTACAGGTAAGACCACATTGTTCCGTATGATTATGGGCTTGGAGGAGCCTACAAGCGGAACTTTCACCGTAGGTCAGACCGTGAAACTTGCCTATGTGGACCAGCAGCACAAGTCTATTGACCCCGAGAAAACCGTATATGAGGTAATCTCGCAGAATAGCGAGTGGGTGCAGTTGGGCAATCGCCAAGTGCCGGCTCGTGCCTATGTGGCTCGTTTTAACTTTACGGGTGCAGACCAAGAGAAGAAGTGTGGCGTTTTGTCGGGTGGTGAGCGAAACCGCTTGCACCTCGCCTTGGCATTGAAGGAGGAGGGCAATGTAATCCTGCTCGATGAGCCTACCAACGATATCGATGTAAACACCTTGCGTGCATTGGAGGAGGGCTTGGAGCACTTCGCAGGTTGCGCTGTGGTAATCTCGCACGACCGTTGGTTCTTGGACCGTATCGCTACCCATATTCTCTCGTTCGAGGGCGACTCGAAGGTTGTATTCTACGAGGGTTCGTACTCAGAGTACGAGGAGTGGAAGAAGGCGCAGGGTATGGATACCACCCCACACCGAGTAAAGTACCGCAAGCTTGTTGAATAAATCAACAAAATTGACAATTGAAAATTGATAATTGACAATTTATGGTAAAAACTGCCGTTTTTATGTTATTTATTATTTTTCAAGAGTCAATCATAAATAAAATATAAATTCCTTTAATTGTCAATTGTCAACTATCAATTATCAATTAAGATTATGGCACAGAAACCATCTATTCCAAAGGGAACGCGCGATTTTTCGCCACTCGAAACGGCTCGCCGTTCATATATTTTCGACACTATCGCCGAGGTGTTCCGCAACTACGGCTTTGCATCTATCGAGACACCTTCGATGGAGAACCTCTCTACCCTTATGGGTAAGTATGGCGAGGAGGGCGATAAGCTCCTCTTCAAGATTCTCAACTCTGGCGATTTCGGCTCAGGCCTCAACGACGAGGAGGTACGCCAAGCTCACCGCATCTGCGAGAAGGGTTTAAGATATGACTTGACCGTTCCGTTTGCCCGCTATGTCGTGCAGCACCAGAACGAGATTACATTCCCATTCAAGCGTTATCAAATTCAGCCGGTATGGCGCGCTGACCGCCCACAGAAGGGTCGCTATCGTGAGTTCTACCAGTGCGATGTCGATATTATCGGCTCACGCTCGCTTATGAACGAGGTAGAGCTGATTTCGATTGTGGAGCGCGTATTCGGCAAGCTCGGCATCAATGTAACCCTCAAACTCAACAACCGCAAGGTACTCTACGGCATTGCCGAAGTTATGGGACATGCCGACAAGATGATTGATATCACCGTAGCCATCGACAAACTCGAAAAGATAGGTCTTGACAATGTTAAGGCTGAGTTGGCAGAGCGCGGCATCGACGCAGAGGCTGTGGCGAAGTTGGAGCCTATACTCTCGTTGAGTGGCACAACAACCGAGAAGTTGGCACAGCTCGAAACTATCCTTGCAGCGAGCGAAACCGGCTTGAAGGGCGTAGAGGAGTTGCGCACCGTATTCTCTGCGGTGGAGGCTCTCGGCATCGAGTTAGAGGTTGAGTTGGACCTCTCGTTGGCGCGTGGTTTGAACTACTACACCGGCGCGATATTCGAGGTTAAGGCGAAGGAGTTTGCAATCGGCTCAATCTGTGGAGGTGGTCGCTACGACAACCTTACGGGCATCTTCGGTATGCCTGATGTATCGGGCGTGGGTATCTCGTTTGGCGCAGACCGCATCTACGATGTTATGGTAGGTTTGGAGTTGTTCCCTGCCGATGTAACCTGCTTGACAAAGGTACTCTTCATCAATCTTGGCGAGGCAGAGGGTTTGGCATCGTTGCGTTGCGCAAAGGCGTTGCGTGATGCAGGTATCTCGACCGAGGTATATCCCGACTCGGCAAAGATGAAGAAGCAGATGGAGTACGCCAACCGCCGACAAATTCCGTATGTTGTCATTATCGGCAGCAACGAGTTGGCAGAGGGTAAGGCAACCGTTAAGAATATGACTAACGGCGAACAAGTTTGTGTTCCATTTGAGGAGATTGCAAGCGTTATCAAATAGTTTTAGATATGGGATTGGACTCTGCGGAATTGGTACAATGGTATTTGGATAATATGAACTATGGAAGCATCACGCTGCTGATGGCGATTGAGAGTTCATTTATTCCATTTCCGAGTGAGGTTGTTGTTCCGCCTGCGGCATATAAGGCTGCCGCAAGTGGCGAGCTGAATGTGTGGTTGGTGATATTTTTCGCTACGCTTGGTGCGTTAATTGGGGCATTTATCAACTACTACCTTGCTGTATGGTTGGGCAGACCTATCGTCTATAAGTTTGCAAATAGCCGTATCGGACATATGTGTCTGCTCGATGAGCAGAAGGTCGTAAAGGCGGAGGAGTTCTTCGTGCGCTATGGCGTGGCGGCAACGCTCGTTGGTCGCCTTGTTCCTGCGGTGCGTCAGCTTATCTCCATTCCTGCGGGCTTGGCACGAATGAATATCGCCAAATTCGCCCTCTTCACCGCTATCGGTGCGGGATTGTGGAATTGCGTATTGGCAGCACTCGGCTACTTCCTCGAAGCGGTAGTTCCCGAGGAGCAACTTATCGCTACCGTAACAAAATATAGCCACGAAATCGGCTACGGCATTATGGCGGTGGTGGCATTGGCTCTCGCCTACCTTATTTATAAAGGAGTGAAGAAATAGCTGCAAGCTATTTCAATTGAGAATTGAGAATTAAAGATATCGTCGAGCAAGTTGCTTGGCGATTTTTTTGTAAGGATAAAACTTTTTACTATCTTTACATTGGATTTTTATCGAAAATTACGCATGAAAAGGTTTTTAGTTCTATCTCTCTTAATTGTAGCGACACTGACAGGTTGCATCTCCAAGAAGAAGGCGCAGCCATCTACGGGAGAGCAGATGCTCGAAATGCTTAACGAACAGGGATTAAGCCTTCTTGTATACAACAACGAGACTCTATCGACGCACGACAATCGCGGAATACAAGACCTGCTCGAATTGGTAGCCTCGCAGCCTGAACGACTCAAAGGAGCTATTGTTGCGGATAAGATTATCGGCAAGGCTGCGGCCTCGTTGATGACCTACTGCGGTGTGGTCGAGGTGCATACAAATGTTATATGCACGCCCGCGCGCAAGATATTCGAGAAGGCAGGAATAAAAATATTTGCCGCCAAGGAGGTGCCGATGATTCGCAATCGCGAAAATTCGGGTATGTGCCCTATGGACACCCGATTGGAGGGTATTGAGGGCGTTGAAGAGTGTGTAGAAATTTTACAAAATATACCGCGCGTATTATGAAATACAAATCTAATCTACTGCGTACAACACGCATCGCGTTGGCTACGCTCTTTTTCGTAGCAGTCACCCTACTATTTCTCGGCGTAGGGTGGCAGTTTAACCTATGGTTTGCTTGGGTGGCAAAAGTACAGTTCCTGCCAGCCCTTATAGCGTTGGACTTCGCCGTTTTGGCCCTACTCGTTGTGCTGACTCTAATCTTTGGCCGACTCTATTGCAGCGTCATCTGCCCACTGGGCGTAATGCAGGACATCTTCGGCTGGCTCGGTAAGAAGCAGAAGCGAAACCGCTACTCCTACTCGACAGAGAAGAGGTGGTTGCGCTACTCGGTGTTGGCAATTTTCATCGTCTGCCTTATCCTCGGCTTTGCCCCTGTAACAACGCTGCTTGCGCCATATTCGGCATACGGGCGCATCGTAAATTCGATATTTAGACCTCTCTACGACCTACTCCAAAACGCATTGGCTTTGGTAGATACCCACTTTGAGTGGTATCTTATCCCAAAAGCAGAGCTTTGGCTGCGCAGTGTAACCACGCTGGTTGTGGCACTGCTCACTTTGGTACTTCTCGGCGTATTGGCGTGGCGCAACGGTAGAACATACTGCAACACCATCTGCCCCGTAGGAACGATATTGTCATTCTTCGCTCGCTTCTCGCTCCTACGCATACAGGTAGACGAAAACAAGTGTAACAAGTGTACTCTGTGCGAGAAGAACTGCAAGGCAGCAGCGATTGATGCCAAGTCGGGAAAGGTCGATTACTCGCGATGTGTGGCGTGTGGCGACTGCATCGACAAGTGCAACCGCGATGCTCTACACTACAAGCCTATCAACTTGCGAGCAAAAAAGGCGGAGGAGGTCAAGACCTCAACAGACAACCAACCAGCCTCTCCCGAAAGGCGTGCAATGCTAACAGGAGCCCTTTTGGCTGTCAGCTCGGCAGCTATGGCACAAGCCAAAATCAAGGTGGATGGCGGATTAGCAGAGATTGAGGAGAAGAGAGTCCCTCACCGCGACACTCCTCTCACCCCTCCGGGCTCGATATCGGCTCGTAATATGCAGAAGCACTGCACAGCGTGTCAGCTCTGCGTGAGCGCCTGCCCGAACAATGTTTTGCGCCCATCGTTGGACCCGATGCGTTTTATGCAGCCAGAGATGTCATTCGAGCGCGGTTTCTGCCGACCAGAGTGCAACCGCTGCTCGCAGGTGTGCCCTACGGCCGCCATCAAGGCCATAGAGGCGGAAGAGAAGACAGCTATCCGCATTGGTCGTGCCGTATGGATTGCTGAAAATTGTATCCCTGTAACCAAGGGCGACAAGTGTGGTGCTTGCGCACGCAACTGCCAAGCCGAGGCGATATTGATGGTGGACTACACCACCTCCGATGGTCGCAAAGTGCAGGTGCCAACTGTTGATGCCGAGCGATGCATTGGCTGTGGCGAATGTGAATATATATGTCCTGCACGACCATTTAGTGCTATTTATGTAGAAGGTTACACCACTCATCACAACGACTAACTATGGACAGAAGAGAATTTATCAAACATATCACAAGTGCAGTAGCTGGCACATCGCTGTTGCTCACTGCCTGCAAGGAGAAGGGGAAATCTAATCACTCAGCTAATGCCGAGAGTAACCCAGAAGATATGACCACACGCACAAATCCTAACTGTGGCGACAAGGTGTCGTTGTTGGGATATGGTATGATGCGTCTGCCACAGAGGGAGGTCGAGGAGGGTGCTCCATACGAATTAGACCAAGAGCGCATAAACGAGTTGGTGGACTATGCTCTCGCGCACGGAGTAAACTACTTCGACACAGCACCCGTATATTGTAAGGGATTGTCCGAGAAGGCAACAGGCATTGCGCTTGCACGACACCCTCGTAGCAGCTATTTCGTGGCGACCAAGTTGAGCAACTTCTCGCAGAGTGCTTGGCCACGCAAGGAGTCGATGGCGATGTTCGAGCGTTCACTCGAATATTTGCAGACCGACTATGTAGATTACCTACTGCTGCATAGCGTTGGTGGCACCTCGACCGGAAAAGATTCGATGCAGACCTTCTACGGTCGCTATATGGATAATGGCATTCTCGATTGGTTAGTCGAGCAGAAAAAGAGGGGGCGCATCCGCAACCTCGGTTTTTCGTACCATGGCGATGTAAACATCTTCGATATGTTGCTTCGTTGGCACGATGAGGGCAAGTACCATTGGGACTTTGTGCAGATACAGCTCAACTACCTCGATTGGAACCACGCCAAAGTGCAGAAGGCTCGAAATACAAACGCCTCCTACCTCTATGCAGAGTTGGAGAAACGAGGTATTCCTGTCGTAATTATGGAGCCACTGTTGGGTGGTCGTTTGGCCAAGCAGCCGACACATATCCTGCGCGAAATGAAGCGTATGGATATCAACGCCACTCCTGCCGAGTGGGCGTTCCGCTACGCCGGCACACCTGAGAAAATTCTCACCGTATTGAGTGGAATGACCTATATGGAGCACCTGCAAGAGAATTGCCGCACATTCTCGCCACTGCGACCTATCACTGCGGAGGAGAATACGATGCTTATGCAGTTGGCAGATGCCATTTGCGACTTGAAGGCGATACCTTGCACAGGCTGCAACTACTGTATGCCTTGTCCTTACGGAATTGACATCCCATCGGTATTCGGCTACTACAACAACAGTATTGCCGAGGACCTGCTGCCTAATAGCGACAACAAAGACTCCGAGTTCCGCAAGGCTCGAAGAAGGTGGCTTATCGGCTACGACAAGAAGGTGGAACGAATGCGACAAGCCGACCACTGCATCGGCTGCAACCACTGTATGTCGCACTGCCCACAGCGCATCAACATACCGAAGGAGATGCGCACAATCAACGAATTGGTCGAAGAGTTGAAACAAGCTGAGATAACTCTCTAAACAGTAGCTCGCAATGAAGCATTTTGCACTTATAGGTTTTCCGCTTGGGCACTCGCTCTCGAAGGCGTACTTTACCGAGAAGTTTTCGTGTGAAGGTATCGATGCCGATTACACGCCCCTTGCAATAGAGCGCGTTGAGGAGGTGTTGCCACACTGCGAGCACCTTGCAGGTTTTAATGTTACCATACCCCACAAGCAGACGATTATGCCGCTGCTCGCCGCTATCAGCGAGGAGGCACAAGAGATTGGTGCGGTAAACTGCGTGAAGGTTACGCCCGATGGTTTGGAGGGCTACAATACAGATATTATAGGCATTCGCAAGGCACTCGAAAGGGTTACGCTCGAAGGGGCAAAGGCTCTTGTTCTCGGCACAGGTGGAGCATCGAAGGCTGTGCAGTATGCGCTGCGCACGGGTGGTGCGGAGGTGAGGGTGGTATCGCGCGCGCAAGGCTCGGCAGATTTGACCTACAACGATTTAAGCGAAGAGCTTATAGCAGAGTGCGACATAATAGTAAATACCACGCCACTCGGAATGTTTCCGAATGTGGATAGTGCGCCAGCACTACCCTACTCGGCACTCTCTGCCAAACACACCCTTTTCGACTGCGTCTACAATCCTCGACAAACAAAGTTCCTGCAACTTGGTGCCGAGAGAGGTGCAAAAACCATCGACGGAATGGTAATGTTCGAGGAGCAGGCTAAGGCATCGTGGGATATTTGGAACAACTAATCAAAAACGAATAGCCAAAGAAGTGGCTCGCATTTTGCGCTATACCCTGCCATTATGGGTAAGTTGCGCTACAATATAGCCCTCGTGGTGGCAAATATCCTCTTCGGAGTGTCGTTTTCAGTATATGTATCGCTATTGCACGGAGCATTGCACTTCGAACAGCTCTTTACGATGCAGCTACTCTTCTCGGCTCTTATCTTCACACCTGCGGCACTACTGCGAGGTGGCCTCTTTCGGCTGTCGCTCAACGACTTCGGCTCGATATTTATCGTTGCTCTGCTCGTCATCTTCGGATGGTGGTATATGTTGATGATGGGCGCATCGTACACCAATCCCATCGATGCTTCAACAATAGCAACCATAGGTCCCGTATTCACATTTATAACCGCTATCATCGTACACTCGCGCCAAGCAAAGCGCGGAGAGAAGATAGGTATCGTCATCGCGTTGTTGGGTGTAGCCGCCATTTTGTTCGACCGAGGGCGCACACTTGTTGGTGGGGATGGCGAGGGATATGGCAATGCACTCGTGTTGTGCGGAGTGGTGTCGATTGCGGTAAATACCGTTCTCATTACCCCTGTACTACAACGGCACGGAGTTGTCAAAGTTATGGGTTGGTACTATCTTATTGGCGTTGTACTCGCACTACCTCTATTGGTCGATACGATACCGACAATTAGCCAACTACAACTCTCGCACTCCGACCTTATTGAGGTGGGCTATATTCTTCTCTTTGGCTCGGCAGTGCCTATGTATCTGCTCTACATAGGCTCGGAGCATCTAACCGCTGCGCATACAGCTATCTATCGCTATCTGCAACCTATCGTTGCCTCTGTTTTGGCATTGGTGCGCGGACAGAGCATAATAGACCGCACCAACATTGTCGGTGCGGTCTTGATATTTTCGGGTATGTTAGCTATTATTCTCTCTATGCCTCGTGCAGAGCGCACAGCCGAGAGCCCATCTACTCGCGAATAATCTTCACCTCGCCTCGCTCTCCAAAGGCGATAATCGAGCTTGGCTGTCCCGTAGGGCGACCTTGAAAACGAGGGTTTACCATAAAATCGACACCCTCGATAATCTCCTTCGAGATATCGCGCACGCTGCGCGGCGTAGGCTCGCCCGATATGTTTGCCGAGGTCGAGACAATTGGCTTGCCAAACTTGCGCAGTAGCTTGTAACAAAATTCGTGGTCGGGAACGCGCACACCGAGAGTCTTTGCCTCAGGAATAAGGTTTTTCGCCAGTCCAGTAGCACCCGGCAGGATAAGCGTCAGCGGCTTGGTCGCCATCTCCATAACCTCGAAGGCTATACCCGGAGCTTTATCGACATAGCGCACCACCATATCGGCATCACGACATAACACCAACATCGCGTGTTTATCCTCGCTACGCTTCAAGGCGTAGACCTTGGCAACGGCCTCCTCATTTGTGGCATCGCAACCTATACCCCACACAGTATCGGTGGGATAGAGAATTATACCGCCCTTGCGCAACACCTCAATTGCCAACTCAATCTCTCTCTCCATCTCGTTCGGGAAGTTTAATGTTTTTTTGGTAATATCTCAATCCAATGGTCGTCGGGGTCGTTGATAAAGTAGAGCCCCATAGTGTGATTTTCGTAGCATATACAACCCATCTCGCGATGATACTCGCGTACGGCATCGTAGTCGCCCTCCACGCGCAGGCAGAGGTGAGTCTCGTTATCGCCCAACTCATACGCCCCCTCCTTGTCGCGTAACCAAGTGAGTTCGAGGAAGAAATGGCCGCTGTCATCACCCAGATATACAAGGATAAACGAGCCGTCTGCCGCCTCCTTGCGCTTTACCTCCTTTAAGCCGAGAGCCTTCTCGTAGAAGGCCATACTGCGCTCCAAGTCGGTAACATTGATGTTCATGTGGTCGAATGTGCTTTTAATCTCCATAGTCTATACTATTTTTTCTGTATTACAGTAATATCCACCGACCTATTATCTACCATACCATATACATATAGTTTGCGGTTTTTGCCCGTCTTGTTCGGGAGGGCAATCAAGTGAATCTCGTTGTCGCCCTTCACAGCGGTAGCGGTAAGCCAATCGTAGGTTACAGTCATCACATCTGCAATCTCAATGGCAGCCTTTTCGTCACCATTGTATGTACCAATTGAGAGAGTATATATCGATGCCTCGCCATCAACATCCTCCTCGCCGCCAGCAGCCGAGAATACCACCTTATTATCATAACCCCATCTGTCCTCCTCGCAGGAGTTCAACGCAAATGCCGACAATACAAGTGCGGCAATAATCATAAATCTCTTCATCGTTTTTATTAGTTAAAAGTTAAAAGTTTTTTCAACTACTCACTACTCACTACTCACTACTCACTACTCACTACTCTAAATGTGTGAGCATTTTGGCGACCGAGGCTCTTGTGCAAAAAGAACTCGTCAGAACGATTTTAGAACGATTTTAGCGACTCCAACCACTCAATCGTTTCATAAGTCAATGTATCCGTACGGTCTCGCCACTCGCTGCGACGAATATAGTCGGCGCGACGCTGTTGAAGAAGAGCGTTGATAGGGAATAGAGGCTTGCGGAGAGAACGCTTCTCTACTCGCTGAGATGGGTGGATAGTACGGGTAAACACGCTGTCCTGAGATGGCCTACGAGATGCCTCCCAAACAAAGTTCGGCAACTTGGTAGGTTGAGTCTCAGGGATTTTATCCATAGGATAGAAGGTATAGGTAGGATTACCGCGATAGGTAATACCTACAACCTGCTGATTCTCGATATAGGAGGTCATATCTCCCGCCTCGATATATGCCATAAGGGTTATCTCAGGAGAGTTATCCTCCTGCATATAGTAGATGGTCTGCACATTGCCCTTCACATCGTTGCGATATATCTGGTTATTGCGGAAGAGGGCGGTCATCTCCTTGCCCGTAACTTGATTGTAGTGGGCAGTATCTATCTGTGATACGGTAAGAGGCTTACCCTCGAAATCGGCCTGCGCAAGTTGGCTATTTCGAGTGGTGATATGCATAATCTCCGATGTAATCTGACTGCTACCATTCCACAAAACAGGGAGCTTGTAGAGGTGTATAATCGAGTCTACGGTGGTCATTGTGAGCGAGTCGCACACAGACTGGAAGTCGCTGCGGTACATCTTCACTCGGCTATAAGCCCTAATCTCGCGATAGAGCGAGTCGATATTCTCGGCCTGCTCCTTTGCCACCTCGGTAGGCGATGGGATATCCTTTGGATAGAGTATCTCTATTAGCGAATCGAGTTTGCGACCTACAAGGCTGTCGAGAGGTCCAAACTCCGCCAACAATATGGAGTCTACGATACGCAGTTCGGTAGAGTCGGCCATCTTGATAAAGATACCGCGCTTCTCCTGACGCGCCAACTTACGGCGCAACAACTCGTCTGCTCGCTCCTGAGCCTTGGCATTGTATATCGAATCGCGACGAGCCCACTTCTTATACTGCTCGGTACGCTTAGCCTGACGCGCCAAGCCTATGCGGTCGAGTTTCGCGTTGAGAGAGTCTTGTTTGATACGCTCCTCCTCAGCCTTCTCCTTGTCGTATATCTCTTTGAAGTAGGCCTTCACCTGCTTGACAGTCATCGTATCGAACTTGGCAAGCGAATCTACTTTGGTCGTATCGACCTTTACGGAGTCCTTCTTGATGCTATCGACCTTTACGCTATCAACCTTTACGGAGTCCTTCTTGATGCTATCGACCTTTACGCTATCGACCTTGATAGTATCGGTCTTGATGCTATCAAGTTGCAGAGTATCAAGTTTTAGAGTATCGCGTTTGGTGCTATCGGGTTTAATCTTAGCGAGGCGTTTCAGGCTATCGTTTGCCCTCTTTATGCTATCATTAACGACCTTCAAGCTATCCTTTACTCGCTTCTCAATCTCCCTCTCGATGCGTCTACGCTCGGCATCGCGCACCTTGGCCTCACCAAGCAACTTGACATAGAGAGCGTGTCTCTCCGCCAACATAGCAGCGCGCTCAGCCTCGCGTCTGCGTTGCTCCTCCTTTATCGCCGCCTTTACAATTGCGTTTATCTCGGCAGCCTCCTCTTTTAGCAGCTTCGCAAGAAGTGCAGAGCGAGGATTTATAGTATCCTTTATCAACGAGTCTATCATCTCGCGACGCAACTCACTCTTTGTCTTCGCCACCACCTTTGCACTATCAACCACAACCTTTGTAGTGTCAATTGCACTCTTTGTCGTATCCACTACGCCCTGCGGAGTCTTCTGTTCAGCAGATGAAGTTGGTGCGCTCGGCGATTTTGGAGTGTTCGACGCTTTTGGAGTATTCGGTTTTTTATTGTGCGGAGGAGTACCTTGCTCACGCTTTCTATCACGACCGCGCCTTCTATCTGCATCCTCTCTATCTCCATCTTTCGAGTCAGGATGTTTACCCTGCTTTGACTGCATAGCTCGCTCCATCGTCTTTTTGCGCAACTCATCCTGCTTAATCTTTGCAGAGTCAGCCAATTTTGCCGTCTGAACAGCCTTAGCAGCCTGCTCCAAGGAGTCCTTGCGAGCCTTCTCTATCTTCTCACGAATAGGATAGCGCGTGTAGACAAACATCGAGTCGGAACGCACAAACAACGAATCGCCCTGCGAGAGGTCGTAGCTTATAATTGCAGGGTCTTTTGTAACAAAGACATTACCCGGCTCCTTCCAATACTCACCCCAATCGCCGAATATTATCATCTTCTGCGAACGGTCGTCAATCTGGATGTTGCGTTTCAGTCGTACATAGTCACTATCTCGATAGTAGTCGAGCGTATCGCACAACAGCTCTTGGTCCTTGGTAAGGATATAGCCATTGAGCGTCAAGGTGTAGAGCTGCTTGCGCTTGTCGAATGTGCCACGGTCGGCATAGAGGTAGTCGTCATTCGCGCTATTGCCATCCTGACTCTTGTTCCAGATATTCGTACGAGTAAAGAATTGTGCAAAGTCGGTGTCGGTATTGTAGACCACCGAGTCGCCCATCATATCATACTCGTTGTTGCGCATCTGCACCCTATCAACGCATATAATCTCGTTGTTGTCAGTGTAGAGGTAACCCCTATCCGATTCGAGGATATTATCGCCATTGATAAAGACACCACCACCCGAATAGTAACCGATGTTGGTCTGTGTATTGAACGAGAAGTTGTAGGTGAAGAGTGTAGCATCACCATCGACCACCTTCACAATCTTAGAGTAGACCTTTGCCTCGTTGGTTGCGCCATTATAGTCGGCACGGTCACCGTAGATGTAGGTCGAGCCGCGATTTATCAAGACATTGCCAAAGCACTCTATGTGGCGTTCATTATAACGCACTGCACTATCTGCCGTAATTACGGTGCCGTTGTGATGGGCTGCAAAGTTGCCGACAACAACCATAATCTTCTCTCCGTTATACTCCATCTGCCAGCCCTCGTCGGACTTCATATCTACATAGTCGCGCTTAGGGGTATTTGCTGAGAGAGATGGTCGCTCTGCATACTGCGGAGTAGCAGGCTCCATAGATAACGAAGGGAGGCCTGTGCTTCCTGCAAAGACCAAGCTCGCCAACGCCACGAGCGATACCAATATGGCAACTACTCTCCTTCTCACGACTATCTATTCTGCTTTACCCAGTTTTTATTCTCGAACTCCATACTGCGGAACTCAGGAGCGATGTAGACATACATCGAAGCTATCTTCTTGTTGAGCCACTCCTTGAATTCGCGCTCCTGCTTCTGGGCCAGAGCCATCTGCTCCAAGCGCAGATAATCCTCTTCGAGTGAGGCGTTGTGCGCAGGGTATACCTTCAACAGCTTCACAACCTTCACCAACTCGTTACCCATCATATCATTCGAACGGAATGGAGTTGAAATCTCACCCTCGCGCAAGCGACGAATGGTATTGTAGTCGTCGATGCTCTTTCCTCCCATAGCTCCGAAATCCTCCTTCAAGAACTTCGTGGCAGTGAGCTTAGCATCGTATGCCGAGTATCGCTCCAAGAGGTCGTGGTTGGTAACTACGCCTCCATTCTGCTTCGAGTGCTTGTCGTCGGAGTGCTTACGCGCAGCCTCCTCGAACGAGAGAGAGTCCTTCTTGATAAGGTTTACAAGACTATCCAAGTCGCGCATCGGAGCGACAATCTCCTCCACCGTAAATGTTGGTCTCAGCAAGATATGACGGCAGTGATAGAGCTGCCCCTTCTTGTCGATAAGCTGAATAAGGTGGAAACCGAACTCCGACTCCACAACCTCCGACACCTGACCGGGCTTCAACTCGCCCAAGGCATCGGCAAATGGCTTCACAAAGCCCGACAACGGCGCAGGCTCCAACTCGCCACCCTGAATGGCAGAGCCATCGACCGAGTACATACGCGCCAATGTTGCAAAGCGAGTCTTGCCCGTAACGATACGCTCACGCATCTCGACCAAGCGCTCGCGAGTACGCAGTTTAGCCTCCTTCATATTCTTCGGAAACATCGTAATCTGCGCATACATATATTGCTCCGCAATTATCGGCAGACTATCCTTATCTATTGATTTATAGAAACGCTCCACCTCGCCGGGTACAATCTTTGTCTTAGCCACTATGGTCTGCTGCATCATTTGCGCATAGGCCTGCTCCTCAATCTGACGACGGAAGAGGTCGCGAATATGGTATATCGCCATATGGCTCTTCTTCTCCAACGCCGTGATAGAGCCCTCGCGGTCTACCATAGTCTGCACCTGCTGCTCCACACGCTGCGCCACCTCGCCCTGACTAATCTCCACCGAGTCGAGCAATGCCTGATTGTAGAGCAACTTCTGCAACATCAGATTTTCGAGAGCCTCACTCTCGGCCGAACGGTCGGAGGTGTATCGTTCACTACGGCGTTGCTCGGTAATCATCTTGGCAGCCTGCTTCATATCGGAGTAACTAATCGAGGAGTTACCAACCACAGCAACAACCTTATCGAGCATCACAAAACGCTTCTCAGCCACCACAGCCGAAACCACTATAAGCGTACAAATCAGTATTGAGACTATTTTTTTCATATCTTGGCTTTGTATTAATCTATTCTATTCGTAGATTTTGGCGTGTCCCGAAGTCAGGGCATTGCTCTTTATTCGCTCCTCTTGTCGATGCAGCACCTCAGTATAGTGACGATTTACCAAAATCTGACGAATATTCTCTTTAACCATTTCAAGCGGCATTGCATCGCCCACTCGCAGGACATTTGTTATTCGGAAGTAGTAGTAGGTCTTGTCGTGATGTATGCGCTGAGTCTTGCGATTGTTGAGCAGCTCGTTATTCTTCGAGGTGCGCAACAGTGGCAGATTGCTCAAAAAGTCGGAGAATGACACCCACTCCTCGAATTGAAGATGTAGCATATTATTCTTACGACACGACTCGACAAAATCTTCACGATGTTCGGCCTTCGGGGAGTCAAACCACTTCAACAGCTGCTCGCGACGGCGAAACTTCTCATTCACGGCGAATATCTCGCCTTTGACCATAGGTTGCGAGATACGGAAATTCGACTTGTGAGCGTTGTAGTATGCTGCAATATCCTTGTCGGTAATCTCGCCACAAGGCTCCGCTTCGAGATAGTGACGGTCGAGGCGATGCACCAACAGCGAGCGACGATACTCCTCTACCATACGGTCGATATCCGACTCCGACTCCGAGAATAATTTTTCGGCCTCCTGCTGTTTGAGTTGCCCTATTATCCACCTCTCGATAAAGGTTTGAGAGTAGTTTACGCTATCCGCCTTCTCTATGCCACTTGGCATCGAAGCAGCCAATTCCGAGCGATAGAGATAGGTCGTACCCACACGCGCAATCATCTCGTCATCAGCCTTATAGCCCGACCACGAATTACACGCCCATACAGACGAGAGCGATAGAATAACAACCAGTATTTCGTAAAATCTACGCATACAACTCGCAAAGATAGTAAATTTCACGAAATAAAACGAGAGAATTACAATTTTATTGTAAATGTGGGTAGGAATGGGGAACTCCTACCCTTGTCAAGGCGCGACAAAACTGGGGTTTACTGGGGACACACCTGCGGTGTTTTACTGGGGGCGGGCGTTCCGCCCTTTACTGGGGAGCGCGGATAGTAATTAAAAATTAAAAATTAAGAATTAAAAATTCCTTTAATTGTCAATTGTCAATTCGTCAATTGTCAATTTGAAAACTACTCACTACTCACTGTTTGTAGTCTTCCGGTGTGGCTGTGCCGTAGGTCTGTCCGCCATCGCCATCTGGGCGCATCTTGTTCCACACCTGCGCAAAGAATGGATTACGCGCGGCCTCCTCGTCAAATCGCCAAGGTGCAGGCATACACTCCTCGCACCAATGACCACCGAGCAGCACCAACGCAGGTGAAGCCTCGAAGTGGTGTCCAAAGGCGCACTCCCACTCCAACTTTGTTGCTAAATCGCCCTTAACCATTGTTTCGGACAGGCACTTACCGCCACGAAATGCAGCCGCCTGATGCATATCTTCGATATCGAGTTCGGCAAGCGGCTTCGACTCGTCGTAGCCGTGTGAGAGTCGCTCAGCCTCCTCCTCGCCAGAGAGATGAATGTCACGCATCTCCGCCCACGAGCCTATTTTTTCACGCTCCTCGCGCGAGCCGAAGTAGGCCTTGATGCGCTGTTCGTTACCCGTTTTAAGCCAGCCAAGAGTGCCGAAAATTCTATCACTTGCAATCATTCGCATAAACGGCTTTATCACAAATGCAGGGGCTATTTTTGCCAACTTATAGAACTTTGGCAGCGTGCTTGCCATCTGCGAAAAATACTCCGCAACAGGCACATTCGCGCGGAAGTGCAAGTACTTCTCCAACTTATCCGAATCGAGGTAGTATTGACCATGGAAGTTGTGCGTTGCAAACCACTTCACATCGAAGATTTTTTCGGGCGCAGGGCAGTTTATAGATTTGAGTAGATAGCACTCGAAATCGTAGTTTGTAAGGCGGTACTCCGCACCACTGCCTATATTGTAGAATTTGCACCAAAACTCCTCTGGCACATCATCGCCACAAACATTCGCCAAGAGTCGCCCTGAGTCCTCGACCGTAGCCCACTCCAACACACCGCGGATAGGCACATGGAACATTATTGGGTCCATATTTTTGAGGATTGCAGGATAGAGGATACCCGATTGACGCAGGCTCACCCAATGCTTCAAGCCCGACTCCGCAAAAATGCGCTCTGCACGACATTTTGATATGGCGTAGTAGTCGAATATCGAAGGAAAAATAGGGTCGCCTGTACGCCCCCAATGCAGCGGCTCACGGCGGTCGCCCGTCTGCGCCACACTACCGATATATACAACTTTTATATCGTCGCTATTTGGCTGAGCCTTAACAGCTTTAACCACATTTTCGGCAGCTGTAACATTGACCTTTAAGACGCTCTTGGGTTTATAGTCTGCACGAGGCGAAACCATACCTCCAACATGCAGAACATAGTCTGCCCCAGATGTCGCATTTAGAACATCTTCATAGTTCATCAAATCGCCCCAAACAATGCGAATTGCATCGCCATATTTGGAGAGTTTTTGACGGTTACGCTTTGTGTCGCGCACAAGCACCGTAATATCAAATTCATCTCTTCGGACAAACAATTCAGCCAATCCTGCCGAGCCCATAACACCGGTTGCACCAGTGAGAAAAACACGCTTCTTCAAGTTAAAAGTTAAGAGTTAAGAGTTAAGAGTTAAAGTTTTTTTGTTTCCCTTTCTGAAAACCTTAAAGTAGGCCTCGATGCTGCACGCTACAAATATGGCGGCTGCAACACCATAAATCGACCAATAGATTACGCCACCGCCGATTATGTCGTATAGCGACATATCTCCAACGCCAAAGCATATCAGGGCGAAGGCCATAGCGTTATTTATTGAGTGGATAATTATCGTTGCATAGAGCGACGATGTACGCACATAGAGTACTCCAAATATAAGACCTGCCACGATTGCCACGACTGCCGTAGCAGCGTCGATATGTATCAATCCGAAGAAGAGCGACGAGAAGAGTATCGACATCTTCACGCCCAATCGCCTATGCAGCACCTCGAACAACAACCCTCGACAGAGCAACTCCTCCAACACCGCAGAGGTTACAATCGCCGTAAAGCAAGCCCAAAAGCCTCGACCAAGACCACGACCTTCGCTCTGTGGCAGATAGGAGAGAAGAGGTTCGAGAATAATCTGTGCAGCGATAAGCCATAGCACTCCAACAAGCACCACACTCGGATTGAAGCCCGAAGCGGAGTGGTCGATATGTATAGCGCGCTTACCCCCTCGCAAACGCACATAGAGCCACAACACCGCTATCGAAAAGAGCATCGAAAGCGGATATACGAGTGCTGTATATCGGCCAAGCACCACCTGCTCGTTCATATATGTTTCGATATCCACGGTATCAATTGCCGAGACCTCAGGCGCAACAATACCAAAACTCCTCAACACCGAGCCTACAACCATCTGCGATACGAAAAACAAGAGCAGCAGTATCGCCATATCGCCTACCGTAGGAAATCTCTTTATTCGACTATTTTTCTCCATTTCTACACTGTTTTCGAGTGCGAAGTTAAACAATTTCGTGCAAAAGCGAAACTTTATTTGGGTAAATCAAATTAAAATTACTAAATTTGCCCGATTATTATTTATAATAACTACGAATAAAGGGTACGAGATATATGGGTAAAGTTGTCGCATTGGCAAACCAAAAGGGCGGTGTAGGAAAGACCACTACCGCGATAAACCTCTCGGCGTCAATAGCTTTGTTGGGCAAGAAGGTGCTTCTTATCGATGCCGACCCACAGGCTAATGCCACCTCTGGATTGGGTTTCGACATCAACTCGGAGGGCATATATGAGTGTATCACCGGCTCACGCACTGCCGAGGAGGTGATGCTCCACAGCGAGGATATCAAAAATCTGTGGGTGTTGCCTTCGAGTATCGACCTTGTTGCAGCAGATACTGAACTCCCATCAATGGAGGATAGTCATCGAGTTGTAAAACGCATTATCGAGAGCATACGCGACAAGTTCGACTACATCTTTATCGACTGCTCACCATCACTCGGCTTTACAACGGTGAATATCCTCACCGCGGCCGACTCGGTACTTATACCCGTACAGTGCGAATACCTTGCACTCGAAGGTCTGAGCAAGCTGCTCAACACCATTAAGATTGTCAAGAGCAACCTCAACCCTTCGCTCGAGATCGAGGGTTTCTTGCTGACAATGTATATGCGCAATCGTCTGAATAATCAGGTGGCAAACGAGGTGCGCGAACACTTCGGCGCACTCGCCTACGACACAATAATCCAGCGAAATATTCGTTTAGGAGAGGCACCTTCACACGGAAAGCCGATTATGCTATACGACGCCTCGGCAAGCGGAGCGACCAACTATCTCCTCTTGGCAAAGGAGTTTTTGAAGAGAAATCGTAAAAAGAGTACAAAATAATGAAACAGCAGAAGGGATTAGGCAAAGGTTTAAGCGCCCTATTCGGCGAGAATATCGAGGCTAAGACAAAGCCAATGGAGGAGATGAGCGAAATTCGCCTTGCGGATATCGTTCCAAACCCCACACAGCCGCGTACTGAGTTTGACGAGGAGGCTCTCGAAGAGTTGGCAGAGTCTATTCGTCAGTTGGGACTTATTCAGCCTATCACGGTAAAGCGCAGTGGCGACAAGTATATCATCATCAGCGGTGAGCGTCGTTGGCGCGCTGCCGAGAGGGCAGGCTTGGAGGCGTTGCCCGCATACATCCGCGAAGTAGATGATACCACGCTTCACGCAATGGCTCTCGTTGAAAATATTCAGCGTGAGGACCTCAACGCCATCGAGATATCGCTCGGTATGCAGCGACTTATCGAGGAGTGCGGAT
This sequence comes from Rikenellaceae bacterium, assembly GCA_015059865.1. Classification (GTDB taxonomy): domain Bacteria; phylum Bacteroidota; class Bacteroidia; order Bacteroidales; family Rikenellaceae; genus Alistipes. Next base: position 31,288 of record SUZP01000010.1, read on the forward strand.
TGACACAGGAGGCTCTCGCCGAACGACTTGGCAAGAAGCGCTCTACCGTAGCGAACTACCTGCGTCTGTTAAACTTGCCCGACGAGGTACAGTACGCCATTAAGGGCGGTATTATCTCTATGGGACACGCCAAGGCTATCGCCTCGGCCGAGAGCAAGGCAAAGCAGTTATCGCTGCTCAAACGATGCGTAAAGAGCAACCTCTCGGTGCGCCAACTCGAAGATTTGGTACGCCTTGCATCGGAGAAGCGAACAAAGGTATCGCCTGCAACCGACGAGGAGTATCCTGAGTCGTACAGCCGTTTGGTCGAGTATCTCGAAAAGTTCTTCTCGCAAGATATATCCATCAAGCGAGGCAAGAGTGGCGGAGGAAAAATCGTTATCGACTTCGCATCGGACAAGGATATAGAGAAGTTTGTGCAGAAGTTCAGCAAGCTGTAAGCAACTTTTTTGATTTGAAGATTAGAGAATTACATATTGGGCAAATGATAAAGAGTAAAAGTTTAACACTTCTGCTCTGTGCGTTGTTTGTCTGCGTATCTCTCTCGGCCAATGCGCAGATTAATCCGTTCGGTCGTCAGAGAACAGGCGAGCGCACCATCATCCGCAGTGGCCAAGCCTACTATCCCGACTCGGTGGAGAAGGCGCGTATGGACTCTCTGCGTATAGCGCAGCTTGTCGATACATTGAAGAAGATTTCGCCCGACTCATTAGCAAAAGTGCGCGAAGATATTCGCCAGCAGTTGCCCGATTCGTTGCGAAAATCGATATTCGGCCGCGACAGTATCGAGATGGCTCGCGACAGCATCGCCCTCGCTGCATCTACGCCCGACTCCCTAACCGAGCGCCAGCGCAAACGCCTCGAAAGAAAGGAGAACAGAACACCTTTTATTAGCGACTCGATGTCGTTGCGCAATGTCTGCATCTCCTCGGCCATAATGCCGGGTTTCGGACAGATATACAACAAGCAGTATTGGAAGCTGCCAATTCTCTACGGCACGGTAGGAGCTTCGCTCGGACTATGTCTGTGGAGCAACAACAAGTATAAACCTCTGAAAAGAGAGTTTGAGTCCATAACAGACCAGAGCCTGCTGCGAACACCTGAGCTCAACGCCCTGCAACGCGATATGATAAAGTACAACACGATGAAGCAGGTCTTTATGGTTACAACCATAGCCTCGTACTTGTACTTTATTGGCGATGCCTGCGTGAAGTACTCAACAAACGAGGTTTCGCGCATCAACAAGGCTACAACGCTTGCAATGATTTGTCCGGGTGCCGGTCAGGTGTTCAACCAAAGCTATTGGCGCGTGCCTATCGTTGTGGGAGGTTTTGCCACCACCATATACTGTATAGATTGGAACAATAGAGGTTATCAGCGATTTAAGAAGGCGTACCGTCTGAAAGCCGACTACGACGCCAACCCCGACCTCTACCCTAACGGCTCGCAGGATGAGTTCGGCGGTCGATACAACACCTCGTTCCTCAAAAACTTGCGTAACAGCTACCGCCGTAACCGAGACTTGTGTATCATCCTTACGGCAGGACTCTACATATTGCAGATTGTCGATGCACATGTCGATGCACATCTGCGCGACTACGACATCTCGAAAGATTTGAGCGTCAGCCTCTCGCCCGTTGTGGGATACTCCTACAATCGGATGTCACCATATAGCGGTGGCGGAGCAACGCTCGGTATGAGTCTTGGACTCACATTCTGATAATAATTATGATAAGACGAACACTTCTACTGCTCGCTACTCTTGCTGTGTGTCTATCTACCAACGCAGCTAAGCGCAAAAACAGAGAGGCGGAGAGGGTTGTTATACCCATATACGACACCATACGCGTAGTAGTTACCGACACCATAAAGGTCGAGCCTAAGCCTGCGCCACGCATCGACACCTTGCGCCTTGCGCACACACCAGCCGAAGTAGACTCCCTCGTGGAGGCGTGGAGCATACTCCACCAAGCACAAGCCGAAAAAGCATTTTTCGACACCTACACAGGCGATGACGAGAGTACGGCTTCAATGCCTATCGACACCCTCTATAAGCAGCGACTGTTGGATATGGTATCACCCGTACACCTACCCTACAACTACATAGTGCGCAACTTCATTAACCAATATCTTAATGGTCGTTGGAGCGCACTGACAAATATCCTCGCCCTATCAAAGTACTACTTCCCGATTATCGAGGAGGAGCTACACGCCGCAGGGCTACCATTGGAGCTTCGATATCTGCCAATTATCGAATCGAACCTCTCGATACGCGCCACCTCGCGTATGGGTGCTGTGGGATTGTGGCAATTTATGCCCGCCACAGGCAAAAATCTCGGCTTGGAGATAAACTCGTTGGTAGACGAGCGTTGCGATGTGCTGAAATCGACTCGTGCTGCCTGCAAGTTCCTCGCACACCTATATAAAGTATATGGCGACTGGACACTCGCCATTGCCGCCTACAATTGTGGCCCCGGAAATGTAAACAGAGCCTTAGCTCGCGCAGGCGAAAATTGCAAAACATTTTGGGACATATACGACTTCCTCCCTCGCGAGACGCGCGGATATGTTCCGAAGTATATCGCCGCAGCGTACGCCTATACATATCACAAGGCGCACAATATCGAGCCTAAACCTACACCCGATTGCATCGCCACCGACACCGTAACCATAAGTCGTGTGATGCACCTCGGACAGGTGGCCTCGACACTCAATATACCAATTGAGACTCTGCGCGATTTAAATCCGCAATACAAGTTAGATATTGTTCCTGCAACAAAGAAGAGCTATTCTCTACGACTTCCTACACGCTATACAAGCGAGTTTATCCTAAACGAAAAGGATATCTACGCCAAAGATTCACTCTATCTGAAAGAGTTCATCAACCCCGCCAACTTGGAGAAGAAACGCGCCGAAGGTGTGGGCTACATCTACACCGTGCGCAAAGACGACAACCTTGGACTTATCGCTAAGCGTAACCGCTGTACAGTCAAGGAGTTGATGAAGTGGAACAAATTGAGATCCACCGTCATACGCCCAGGACAAAAGCTCCGCATCGAGAAGCCGAAACCAAGAGGATAGGCGAGGATAGGAGTTCAGACGAGAGACGAGAGACGAGAGACGAGAGTTTTCAAATTGACAATTGACGAATTGACAATTGACCTTCGGTCTTCACTGCTCCGCCTCGGCAAAGTCTGCAAGCAGCCTCTGCTCTCGGCTCAATCGCAGCGGTGACAATTAAAGGAATTCTTAATTTTTAATTTTTAATTTTTAATTACTTTCTCGCGCTCCCCAGTAAAGGGCGGAACGCCCGCCCCCAGTAAAACACCGCAGGTGTCTCCCCAGTAAACCCCAGTTTTGTTGCGCCGTGACTACCTTAGGAGTCCCCACAACAAAAAAAATGGGCTGTCCAACAGATTTGCGAACAGCCCAAACTCTATCAAAAGCGCAATACTACTCTACATATCGCAATGTCGGAAACATTGCACACATCTGCTCAAACACACTCTCGCGCTTGGCATCCTCGCGCAATATTACAACGATGTTATTGTCTCCTGCGATAGTGCCAATGATATCCTTAGATTTGCGACCATCGATAATCACCGACACCGCACTTGCATATCCAGATTTGGTTGCTACAACTGCAATATTATGCGAAAATTTAACACCCAAAACAGCATCTGCTATATTGGCAGTGTTTGTAACAACATCAGAGCCCAGTTTTTCGCTCAAAACATAGACATATCCTTTATCGGGATGTGGCATCTTGGATATGTTCACCTCCTTAAAATCACGAGATAATGTACTCTGTGTAGCTTTAACTCCAAGTTCAGAAAGGCGTTGAATAAGGTCTTCTTGCGAACCTATAAGTTCTTCACTTACAATACGCCTGATAAGATTTAGTCGTTCTGTTTTATTTCCCATAGGTTAATTTGTGGATTAATTTGTATACGCAAATATAATAATTTTTATTGTATTACAAAAATAACTTACTACAATTTTATGAATTTTATGAATAGAAATTCCACATTGAATATAATTGCCAATTTATCGCATAAATACACCGCAAAATGTAACTGATTGGCTATGAGCATTTTACCCCCCCCCCCTATAAATTTTAACAAAAAAGATAGTAAAATTTTGCTTTTTATTATTTGTTTTGTATATTTGCAAGAGATAAATGTTTGTTTTCGGCTAAAAAATGCCAAGTATGCAATGAGCATATATGGTATTATAGCTCGGTTGATAATTGCGCAACGCGCTGCAAATCAGTGTATTGTATAATTATCAAAGCCCCAGAGGTGTGCACATACCCCAAATTTAGCAAGAGTGTAACTGAATTACGAAGAATTACGATTTCACAATACTAGCCCAATAAAACCTCGAAACAATGACATCTATTTTTGTACTGAGCGCTACGCTTGCATCTGTGATAGCACTATTAGTAGTAACGCTAATCCATCCACAAGTTGTTAAATTTGCGAAAAAACGCAATATTGTAGACAATCCCGATGCGCGTAAATTACAGCGAAATCCAGTACCAGTAATGGGAGGTGTCGCTGTTTTTTTTGGTATAATATCGGGATTTGCCGTAGCTACTTTCCTAATCAATGTTGCCGCACTGCTTCCAATATTTGTAGCTCTATCTGTGATGTTGTGTGTCGGTGTGATAGACGATATGTCGGAGTTGTCGCCTCGATTGCGCTTTGTGATTGAAATCGCAATGTCACTAATGTTGGTATTTTGGTCGGGCGTATCGTTAAATAACTTCCATGGTCTTTGGGGTATTGGCGCCGTACCATTGTGGCTATCACTACCATTAACGGTAGTTGCAGTAGTGGGCATCATAAACGCCATAAACTTGGTGGATGGAGTGGATGGGCTCTCTTCGGGGTACTGCATCTCGGCAAGCGTAGCTTTCAGTATCATCTTCTACCACGCAGAGTGCGCCCCTATGTTGCTTATGTGCGGACTATCCATCGGGGCGTTGCTTCCTTTCTTCTTCCACAATGTATTCGGTTGCAAATCGAAGATGTTTATCGGAGATGGTGGCTCACTGATGATGGGCGTTATAATGTCCTCCTATGTGCTCTATACGATAGACTCAGGAGGATGCTGCGAGCAGCTTGCAGAGAGAGGTATAGGATTGGTACCCTTCACCTTGGCAGTAATGTGTGTACCTGTATTTGACACCGTTCGAGTTATGGTGATGCGTATATTACGCCACACCTCGCCATTTCATCCAGACAAGACACACTTACACCACCTCTTTATCGAATTGGGATTTTCGCATGTCGGCACAACCGCCTGCGTATTGTTAATGAATGTTCTTGTCGTACTGTTATGGTGGGTATCGTACAAGCTTGGAGCCTCGGTAGATATTCAATTCTATGTGGTTATGGCAAGTGGTTTGCTATTGACTGCGGGCTTCTATAAGTTTATGAGGATGAACATCGCACGCAACACAGCATTATATCAATTTGCAAGACGCGTGGGAGCAAAAACACATTTGGAGAATAATCGTAGTTGGTCCGTCTTACAAAAGATAGCAGACTACAAACACAAATAATACTATGAAAATTGCAGTAGCAGGAACGGGATATGTGGGGCTTTCGATAGCCACACTGCTGGCACAACACAACGAGGTTGTGGCAGTGGATATTGTACCCGAGAAGGTTGAAAAAATCAACAATCGCATATCTCCAATTCAAGACGATTATATCGAGAAATATCTTGCGGAGAAAGAGCTAAATCTACGGGCAACGCTTGATGGTAAAGAGGCGTATAAAGATGCAGAGTTTGTTGTAATTGCTGCCCCTACAAATTACGACCCGCAGAAAAACTTTTTCGACACCCATCACATCGAAGATGTTATTGACCTTGTTTTGGAGGTTAATCCAAACGCGACAATGATTATAAAGAGTACTATTCCTGTTGGCTATTGTCGTTCGCTGTATGTTAAGTATGCAAAAAAATTTAAGAAAAATGGCTGGGACTCTACTCACAAATTCCGTCTGCTTTTCTCTCCCGAATTCTTGCGAGAGAGCAAGGCTCTCTACGATAACCTCTACCCAAGCCGCATCATTGTGGGTTATCCCAAGATAATTGAGGCATTCGACGAGGAGAACAAAGCCATCAAGGCTATTGCAGGCAATCATCTAATGGAGGCCGCACATACATTTGCAGAGTTATTAAAGCAAGGTGCTCTAAAAGAGGATATACCCGTGTTATTTATGGGGCTCAAAGAGGCAGAGGCGGTAAAGCTTTTTGCTAACACATACTTGGCTCTGCGCGTAAGCTATTTCAATGAGCTTGATACTTACGCCGAGATGAAAGGTTTAGATACGCAAGCTATCATCGAGGGCGTATGTCTCGACCCTCGTATAGGTTCGCACTATAACAACCCTTCGTTTGGTTATGGTGGTTACTGTTTGCCAAAGGATACAAAACAGCTTCTTGCGAATTACGACTCTGTACCTCAGAATATGATATCTGCAATCGTAGAGAGCAATCGTACAAGAAAGGATTTTATTGCCGACCGTGTATTGGAGCTTGCTGGTGCATACGAGGCAAATAGCAGTTATGATGCATCAAAGGAACAACATGTCATTATTGGCGTATATCGTCTTACAATGAAATCAAACTCTGACAACTTCCGTCAATCATCAATTCAGGGTGTAATGAAGCGCATCAAGGCAAAAGGCGCAGAGGTGATTATCTATGAGCCAACACTTGAAGATGGCACAACATTCTTCGGAAGCCTTGTAATAAATGACTTGGCCGAGTTTAAAACTCGCTCACAAGCAATCATTGCCAACCGCTATGATACGGCACTTGATGATGTGGCAGAAAAGGTTTATACACGCGATATTTTCCAAAGAGATTAAAGTACTATGGTAACATATAATGTAAATCTCAACAACAAGGTTGTTCTTGTAACAGGTGCAGTGGGATTTATCGGTGCAAATCTGATCAAGCGACTACTGAATGATTTTGAGAGTGTAAAAGTCGTTGGCATAGATAGTATCACCGACTATTATGATGTTAGACTCAAACATGAGCGTTTAGAGGAACTATATACTTATGGCGATAGATTTATTTTTGTGAAAGGTAATATCGCTGACAAGCAAACTATTGATAACCTTTTTGCTGAATATAAACCTCAAGTTGTTGTGAACCTTGCGGCACAAGCAGGTGTACGCTACTCAATCACCAATCCAGATGCCTATATTGAGAGTAATTTAATAGGATTCTACAATATCTTGGAGGCTTGTCGCCACAATGAAGTGGAGCATTTGGTTTATGCCTCTTCTTCAAGTGTATACGGTAGCAACAAAAAAGTACCATACAGTACAGACGATAAAGTAGACAATCCCGTATCGCTCTATGCCGCCACGAAAAAGAGCAATGAGTTAATGGCTCACGCGTATAGCAAACTATATAACATTCCGAGTACAGGATTGCGCTTCTTTACAGTCTATGGCCCTTGCGGTCGCCCCGATATGGCGTACTTTGGCTTCACTAATAAATTGTTAAAGGGCGAGAAGATACAAATCTTCAACTACGGAAATTGCAAGCGTGATTTTACCTATGTAGATGATATCGTGGAGGGTGTTGTTCGTATTATGCAGCACGCACCAGAAAAGGAGGTTGGCGAAGATGGTCTGCCAATTCCACCATATAAGGTATATAACATTGGTAACAATAGTCCCGAAAATCTTCTTGATTTCGTACAAATTCTGCAAGAGGAGCTTTTGGCGGCAGGTGTTCTCCCAGCAGACTACGATTTTGAGGCGCATAAGGAGTTGGTGCCTATGCAACATGGCGATGTGCCTGTAACCTATGCCGATACCTCGGCATTAGAGAAAGATTTTGGCTTCAAACCTCAGACCTCATTGCGCGAAGGATTGCGTAAATTCGCTATGTGGTATAAGGAGTTTTATGGGTAAAGAGAGAATAATGAACAATGAATCAAGAGCAGAAGCAAAATAATACCATAGTTAAGAATACGATGTATCTATACATTCGTACTTTTTTAACTATGGTATTGTCAATATACACTTCAAGAGTTGTTCTGCAAGTCCTTGGAGTTGAGGATTATGGATTATACAATGTTGTGGGCGGAATCGCAGCATCATTTTCATTCCTATCCTCAATGTTGTCAAATGCGACACAAAGGTATCTTAACTACGCTATTGGTGCTAATGATTACGAAAAAGCGAATCAAATATTTAATATGAACCTTATTATTTATTTGGTTTATGCTATTATTTCCATTATTGTAGTTGAAATCGGAGGAGCTTGGTTCATTGAAAATAAAATGGTTGTTGCTCCTGAACGAGTGGATGCTGTGTATTACACCCTGCATGCAACAACTATTGTATTGGCTATATCTCTAATATCTTCTGTATATGAGTCCGCATTAATCGCTCGAGAGAATATGAAAATATATGCCTATATGGGTATGTATGATGCGGTAATGAAATTGGCTATCGTATTTTTAATTAGCTACTTATCATTTGACAAACTAAAAGCATATGCTGTTCTAATGGCAATAATGTCGATTTCTGCAAAACTCATTCCAGCAATATATTGTTTTAGGCACTATCCAGAAACCAAACTTAAATATTATTGGGATAAAGGTCAATTTAAAAGTATGTTCAAGTTTGTTGGCTGGAACTTTCTCGGAACTTCTGTGTTTATAATTAATGATCAGGGAATGAACATGCTTTTGAATTCATTCTTTGGGGCAGGGGTAAATGCCGCTAGAGGATTGTCTATGCATGTTAAGGGTGCTATATCATCGTTCTCTTCTGGATTTTTTACTGCAATTCGTCCACAGATAGTGAAATCATACGCAGCCGGAGAGCATAAACGATTTGTGCAACTTGTCTTCAATGGAACCAGATACACATTTTATCTATTATGGATAGTTAGTCTGCCTATTATGCTCCGTGTAAATGAGTTGTTAGATATATGGCTAAAAGATGTTCCTGAATGGACCGGACAATTTGTTATATGGATTTGTATTTTCAATCTGTTTAATAGTAGTTTTTGCGATCCAATATGGCAAGGAATGCAGGCAATTGGTAAACTTAAAAAATATGTTGCCATTGGTAGTATTATCTATTTACTTGCGTTTCCACTTTCACTATTAGCCTTCAATAACGAAGCTGCGCCAGTTGCTGCTTTTCAAATTCTTGTATTTGTGCGAATGGTCTATTTTATTGTAGCAATATTGATATTTAAAGATTATACCCAAATTCGGATAAATGATTATGTGAAGACCGTTCTATGTCCAATTATCAAGGTTCTGGTAGTGTCTGTTATATTTGGATATTGTGTAAACTTAGCGTTACCTAATACAATATTTGGAACATTCGTATCCTGCCTGCTTATTGTTATTGTTATTACTCTTACTATATTCTTAATTGGTATTCAGCAATCTGAAAGGCAGATGGTTGCTGATTATATTAAAAGAAAAGTTCTTAGAAAATGATATCGAGACTATATAATTGGATTGAGCGCCAATCAATACCAGGGATAAATTGGTTTAAAACGATATATTTGAATTTCCGCATGCTACCTTTTAAACAAGCAAAGCGGTTCCCTATTTTAGTTTATGGCAATCCTGCATTAAATTCATTGTCTGGCAAAATAACATTTGACTGCCCCATCAAAAAGGGTATTGTAAAGATAAATAAACAAGAGACTTTTGCACCATCATTACAGACTGGCAGAACACAGATATGCATATATGGTTCTGTTGTTATTAAGGGAGAAGTACTAATCGGATGTGGAACAAAATATTGGTAGCACATAGTGGATGTCTTACACTTTATAACAATACAAGAATATTGGATTGTTGCAATATAGACTGCTGGTCGCAAATCACAATTGGAGAAGAATCAAGAATTGCTCACCGAAGCCAAATAATGGATAGTAATCATCACTACATATTGGATGAGAATACTAGAAAAGTTCCAAATAATAATAAATCTGTGGTAATTGGTAAATACTGCTGGATATGTAACTCCTCTTCATTGCTTCCAGGTGCTGTCGTTCCTGATTATAGCATCGTTTCAAGTTATAGTATAGTTAATAAGGACATATCATCATGGGGAAATCATATCATCGTAGGCGGTATCCCTGTCAAACTCCTTAAAGCAAATGTTTCTAGAATCTTCAACAAATCCTTTGAACAAAACTTATGTGAGTATTTTAACAAAGGAGAAAAAGATGTTTATGAGGTACCACTTCATATTGATATTAATACGCTAATCCAGAGCAATCATGAATAACATCAAGAGAGCCATATCGTTTTTGCTGCCAGGAGCAATATCTACACCTGGGGGTGGCTATAAAATAATTTTGGAACATGCAAATAATCTTGCGCAAAAAGGACATAATGTTACCATTGAGTGTCCTGTGAAACTTGACACAAAACAGAACCTTCTAAAAGATTTAAATTTTCTAAGACTTTACTATAAGCGAAAGTTTCGAATCGGATATAGCTGTGATAGCTGGTTTGAGTTGCATCCAAATGTTAATGTGCGTTGGATTTGGTCGCTTGATTTCAAAAATGTAACACCTGCTGATATATATATAGCAACAGAAGTTAGAACATCTATTTACCTAAATACATATCCAGTTGACTGCTCAAAAAAATTCTACTTTATACAAGACTACGAGAATTGGTTTGTGACAGATGATGTAGTAAAGAATACATACCATTTCCCTATGACCAAAATGGCGATAACCAATTGGTTGATTGATATAGTCAATAAAGAAGGCCAACCGTGTGCGCTCGCCCCTAACGGCTTTAATACACATAAATTTTATATTACAGAGCCAATTGCCAATAGAGATAAATATACAATATCTATGCTTTATCATTGGCAAGAAAGGAAAGATATCCCCACGGCAATAGCTGCCTTAAAGATTGTGAAAGAGAAGTTTCCGCAGTTAAAAGTCTTGGTGTTTGGCGAAATGCCAGATCCCCAGTTGCCAGAATGGTTTGTATATTATAGAAAACCAAATGATGAGACACACCTCGCGCTAAATAACCAAGCGGCAATATATGTTGGTTCAAGTAAAATAGAAGGATTTGGACTTACGGTAGGTGAAGCTATGTTGTGCGGACAAGCTGTTGCATGCACAGACAATCTTGGATACCAAGAGATGGCTAAACATGAGAAAACGGCTCTACTTTCACCTGTCGGAGATTCTCAAGCTTTGGCCTGCAACATCATACGGCTTATAGACGATGATCAATTGCGATTTAAACTTGCAGAAGCCGGCAACGCATATATTAAAAAGCATTTTAGTTGGGAGACAGCCCATCAGTCTTTTGATAATGTTTTAGGATTATAGTAGATTTTTATGATATACATCTTTGTTTTAATATTGATATTTATAGGCATCTATGAGTACGATTTAACAAATAGATCATTTTCTTCTTCAAAAAAGAATACTCTATACTATACCATCGCATTTATATTGTTTTTTATAGCTGCCTTTAGATATTATAATGGTGGTGACACAGAGAATTATGCAGAACATTTTTTGCAAATTCCATCCTGGGAAGAACTATCCGACCATCATTTCGATGACTTTAGATACCAAAAAGGATACATCTATTTTGTGTCATTTATCAAAGGGGTATGGAACAACTTTCTAATACAACAAATACTAACCGCATTGATTGTCAATGCGGTGGTATTTAGGTTTATAAAAAGGAACTCTCCCTTTGTCTTTCTAACCACTCTAATGTACTTCATACTTAACTACTTTGAGTTTAATATGGAGATTATGCGAGAATGTATATCTGTTGCATTAGGTCTGTTGGCATATGAATGTTTAAAGTCAAGGCGATATGTTTTAATGGCCATATTAATATATATCGCATATCAATTCCATATTTCCGCTTTGATATTAATATTAATGCCGTTGTTTGCGATAGTGAAATTTTCCAAAAAATCTTTCTTTATAGTATTAGTAATAGCAATTTTATTACCTGCATTATATGTTGCCATACCAAATCTTGAATTATATGCGAATCTGCTGTTTAATCAAGAAGATTGGGTAAATGATGCATATCTAATTCAAGAGTACTCAGACACATTATCCACCAATTATTATGTAACTCACATATTGAAATTTTTGTTCATACCATTTGTTATTCTATGGTATGTAAATAAGAAAGTGAAGTTTGAGTTTACGGGTATGGTATATGCATATGCCCTTTTACAATTATTAAGTATGTTTTCATACGCTTTCTATCGCTTTGCTAATTATTTTGCACCATTCTATTGGATTGCCATATCTTATGCGATTTACCTATTAATCTCAAAGCAACGAGAATTAAGAACAATTATCCTTAGCTTCATATTAATATTGATGATTTATCTTCATCAAAATGTGCAATTCTCTTGGGATAGCAACAATAATCAGTATTATTACAATCGCTATATACCATATGAATCCGTCTTCTTTAATGAAGGCTATAAATAGCCTTAAACCAGAGCTATGCACCCCATTATTAATATAATATCTCCCTACTATGTCTAAAGCACGAGTGATAGCATTTTATCTTCCACAATACCATCCAACCGATAACAATAATAAATGGTGGGGGAATGGCTTTACAGAGTGGACCAATGTCGCAAAAGCAAAAAAAATGTATCCAGGGCATTATCAGCCCAAAATCCCAGCCGATTTAGGATTTTACGACTTGCGCATGCCTCAAGTATATGAACAACAAGCACAATTAGCACGCGAGGCAGGTATTGAAGGATTCTGTTATTATCATTACTGGTTTTCAGCAAATCACCAGGAATTAGATTTGCCATTTAAGAATGTTGTAGAAGCAAAAACACCAGATTTCCCATTTTGCTTATGCTGGGCGAACGAATCATGGTATTCTAAATTTTGGAATAAAGATGGTTCTGCTAGTAAACAATTGCTTGCAGAACAACAATATTTGGGAACGGATGATAATACAACTCACTTTTACGCATTATTAGATGCATTTAAGGATGAGCGATATATGAAGGTTGACGGGCGTCTTCTATTTCTTATTTACAATCCTTTTTCTTTCGAAAAGTTTGAAGAGTTTAAAACTCAATGGAATCAGCTGGCGATAGAGAATGAACTTCCCGAATTTTATTTCGTAGCTCAAACATTATATGCGGAGAGAATAGATAAAGTTCTTGCTATGGGGTACGATGGTGTGAATCATTGTCATCGTCTGGATAACATCATTAGATACAAGTTCTTGAGAAGAGTTTTAAATGTTGTAAAGAGAGTGGTAAAAATTCCATTTATAATTCCATATAAAACAGCAATCAAGAATGTTGTAGACTCGCAAGATTATAACAAAAATGTGTTCCCCACGATGATGCCGAACTGGGATCATACCCCTAGAAGTAATGACGGTGGTTCTGTTTTGCATAACTCTACCCCAGAATTATTTCAAGAGCATGCAAAAGATATTCTGCGAACTACTATAGACAAGCCCCAATCACATAAAATCGTGTTTCTAAAATCATGGAACGAATGGGGTGAAGGCAATTACATGGAACCAGACCTCAAGTATGGTAAAGGGTATATTACAGCTTTACACAATGCTATCTCTGATTATGATAAATAACCCCCCCCCGTACAAATCACTGAAAATCAGCATTATATAAGACCTGTATCGCATTGCGGGGAGGAATGATTTATTGACTTTTTGTAAAACATACCATTGCTGTCCGGTAAAAGTTCCGGACGATTATTATAAAGTTTAACAATTAAAACAAACTTGGTTCGGTAGAACCATCCAGTTCATTGACAATATTGTAGTTAGGTTTTGCAAAGAGGTCTTTAA
>SUZP01000011.1 GCA_015059865.1 Rikenellaceae bacterium
AAAGACTAATTTTTTGGCGTTAAATTTTTAGAAAGGAAAAGATTATGAATTTCACATTGAAAATATGGCGTCAGAAAGACGCTCAGTCGAAGGGCGCATTCAAGGAGTACAAGGTTGAGAATGTATCGTCGGATACCTCGTTCCTCGAAATGCTCGATATTTTGAACAATGACCTCGTACACAAAGGCGAGGAGCCAGTGGCATTCGACCACGACTGCCGCGAGGGTATCTGCGGTATGTGCTCGTTGCATATCGACGGCCACGCACACGGTCCATCGCAGGCTGTTACCACCTGCCAAATCTATATGCGTCAGTTCAAGGATGGTGCAACTATCACCATCGAGCCTTGGCGTTCGGCAGCCTTCCCTGTAATCAAGGACCTCGTGGTAAATCGTAACGCTTACGACCAGATTTTGCAGGCAGGCGGTTTCGTGTCGGTACGCACAAATTCGGTACCTGATGGAAACGCTATTCCAATTCCGAAGGCAGATGCTGACGAGTCTATGGATGCTGCTGCTTGCGTAGGTTGTGGTGCTTGTGCTGCAACTTGTAAGAATGGCTCAGCGATGTTGTTCGTTGCTGCTCGTGTATCTTCGCTCGCGAAGTTGCCACAGGGCCGCGTTGAGGGCGCACGCCGTGCAAAGGCTATGGTTGCTAAGATGGACGAACTCGGCTTCGGTAACTGTACCAATACTGGTGCTTGTCAGGCAGAGTGCCCTAAGCAGATTAGTATTGCTCACATCGCTCGCCTCAACCGTGAGTTCTTGTGCGCTAAGTTGGAGGACTAAGAGTAGTCCAACAGCGTTAAACAAGATGTGCTCCGAGATTTTTCGGGGCACATCTTTTTTGCTATTAGCCGTTAGTTAAATTAAGAATTGACAATTGACAATTGATAATTGACAATTCAAGGTGTTTTTAGTTTAGGCCTGCGGCGCAATTTTGCATTCTATTTCTCGTCTAAAATTTTTGCATTTTGAGATTTAACTTTTTATCATTAACTTTGTCTTAATATATATAAGATTTTTTTGTTAAAAACAAAAAAAGCCAATGGCCAATGGTTGATGGCCAATAGCTCAAAAATTTATGCGTCGTATATTAACCCTCTCTGTTGCTCTTATCTCCTGCCTTGTGGCGTGGGGACAGGGGGCTACTGTTAGTGGTCGATTTTTTGATGCTGAGACGAAGGAGGGTATTGCGGGTGCTATTATCGAGGTGGTTTCGCAGAAGGACTCGCTTTACCGAAGGCATACTACCACTGGCTATGGTGGCTATTTCAAGACCTCTCCGCTACCTCGTGGAGAGTATAAGTTGTCTTTTACATTTCTCGGATATCAGGAGTTTTCGCGTAATTTTAAGATAGAGTCCTTGCCGATAAATATTGGCGATATGCCTGTTGCGCAGGCGGCAATCAATGTCGGTGTTGTGGTGAAGGAGATTGTTGTTCCTCGTGCGCAGATTATGGGTGATACGCTGCGCTATCAAGCTACGCAGTTTAAAGTTACAGCCGATGCAGAGTTGGAGTCCTTGCTGCGCAAGATGCCGGGTATATCGATAAATAATGGTCGTGTAGAGGCGCAAGGCGAGGTTGTACGACAGATATATGTCGATGGCAAGGAGTTTTTCGGAGGAAGTATTCAGCAGGCGTTGCAGAGCATCCCGGCGCAGGCGGTTGAGAGTATCGAGGTGTACAACCGTTTGAGCGAGGTGTCGCAAGCTACGGGTGTGGATGATGGCAATGGAGGTAAAGTTATCAATATCATCACTAAAAATTCACTCTCGCGCAGTGAGTTTGGTAAGATGCACGCTTCGGGTGGTATAGGTAATGATAGAACTCCAAAGCCCGCCTATATGGGCGGTTACAACGATGTGCTGAAAGGTAAGTATTCGGTCGGAGGCTCGATGAATATCTTTCGCGAGGATATGCGTATCGCAATTATGGCCTTGGCGAATAATCTGAACAGAAAAAATCTCTCGGATGAGGGTATCTCTATGTCGGGCTCGACAAACCGTTCGAGAGGCTCCTCGTCATTTTCGGTGAATAGTCAGTCGGGAGTTACGGCGACAGAGATATTCGCCGTGAACTATGCCGATAGATGGGGTAAGCGCAAGAGAGCAAAGTTCGATGGTAATATAACATTCAATCATAGCGATGCGAAAAACCAATTTACGGTAGACCGCTGGTACAATCCACCATCTAAGATTGATACCATACACTACGACCAATATGCCAACCCCAACAAGTTAGACCTTCGTCTGCGTGGTCGTCTTACTTGGAAGGTGGCCAAGCGACAGTCGCTCTATCTCAATCCTACCTATCGTTTTCAGGATAACTTCTCGATAAATCAGCAGGATACAACCACAATGCGACTGCCGGGCTCGGAGTCAGGGGTACGCTACTATCCAAGCTACAACAAGGGGCGCTCACGCTCGCACAATGCGGGGTTGAGTGGTCACTACTCCTATCGCTTCCTGAGGCAAGGGCGTGCCTTGGTGCTTGCAGCAAGTGCATCGCACTATCAGAGCGAGAGCTGGCGCGACTACAAATCCTATTCGGGCTCGCAGGCGGTGGATGCGTTGCGAAAGTACTCCTACTCGCACAACGACACAGAGAGCAAGACCACGACATTCAATGTGCATCCGACCTATCGCGACAAGATAGGTCGTCGCACCGTCATAAACCTATCCTACAACTTTCAATATCAGATGCGCGAGCGCGAGGTGCTGAACTATACGACCGACGATACATACGAACTGTTGCCGGAGAAGTTGAAGCCGAAGAGCTCCTCCTCGTACGAGGGTTTGTACCTATTCCACGAGGCGAGTGCAGGTGTGCGCTATGGGCGTGGCAAGAATTGGTTCTCAATTAATTTGAAGTATCGCAACACGATACTCTCGAATACAAATTTGTGGTCGGAGGATAAAAAGCCGTTGGCGCGCACTTACAATAATTTCCTCTACAACATCACATTCAACCTCTCGGCCAAGCGCAAGCATAGTATGCGTATGGCCTTCAACTCTAAGATGCGTGTGCCGGGTATGTGGAGCCTTACGGAGATGTACGACGCAAACAACTCCTCCTACATCTCGGTTGGTAATCCAAACCTCAAACCTGCGCAGGAGCATAGTGGCTTTATTCGATATACGAATGTGTCGCCGCGCTTTGGAACAACCTTTATGGTTATGGCCAAGGCGATGCATGTGACGAACTTCGTAGGCTCGAAGATAGCCTACGAGCCCGGAAGGATAAAGCTGTTAGATTATATTAATCCCGATGGCTCACCTCACTACGCAACCTACAACCCTCTGCAACTCTCGCAGCAGGTAAATCTCGATGGCTATTGGTCGTACGAGTTCCGTACCTCGTTGGGTTTGCCATTGAAGTATATACGCTCGAATGTGAATTTTGTGTTGGGTGCTACCTACTCGGATATTCCGACCGAGATTATCGATATGGAGTATCTGAATGCAAATAACATCCCCGTTATTGATGAGGATGGTAAGTTCTCGGTGCGCGGCGATAGGGTGATGATGCACAACACCAACGCCTATGCGCAGGTCACACTCGGCAGTAATATATCCGAGAATATAGACTTCACAATCACTTGGCGCGGACAGTATAGCTACAATAGCTCGTCGTTTGCTATGGCCGACAACCAATACTTTATGCACTATCTGCGTGGTAATATCAAGGCGGTGCTGCCGTTGGGCTTTACAATCACTTCGTCTCTCAATTTTACGAACTTTATAGCTATTACGAACAACTTTAACGACCACTTCACGCTGTGGAATATCTCGGTAGGTAAGAAGGTCTTGAATAGCCTTGGCGAGGTGGAGTTGTGTGTGAACGATGTGCTTAACCAGAATGCCTCGTTCAGCCGATATGTCATCGCTAACTATTCGCAGTTGCGCTACAACTCGGTTATAGGTCGCACCTATCTTGTGCGCTTTACCTACAATCTGCGAAATCTTGGCGGTCAGAAACGCCGAATGAAGATGTTTGAAGGCCCACAAGACCCTCTCGGAGATATACAATCGAAGCTGGATGCTCTAAAATTTTAATCTTTTGGGCTTTGGGATTATGCGGTGTTGCCAAATCAACCCTCTTTTGTTTTTAGCTACTATGTCTGCAAATAGAATTTGCGCCACACTATCTAAAAACAAAAAGATGTCGCTTTGCGACATCTCCTTGCTTCGTTTTGTTTATGTTGGGCTACCAGGATTCGAACCTGGAATGACAGGACCAGAATCTGTAGTGTTACCATTACACCATAGCCCAATTTCCGTTTTGCGAGTGCAAAAATAGAATATATTTTTTATTTCTGCAAGTGTTTTTTTCAAAAAAAATAAAAAAATGTTGTCCCGATGTGAAATAACTGCCACAAGAAAAAAAGATTTGTTAAAAAAATAGGAGTTATAGTTGCTTTATTGATGTAGAATGATTAACTTCGCGAAAAGTTGGCAGATAAATCGGCGTAGTCTTGCGTTTTTTATCTCAATTATATGTCGAAAACATAATAACTACAAAATATATATACTATGGATAGACTTGAATTCTTGAAAAGGATGGGTATGTTGGTTGCAGGTGCGACAGTGTTGGATTTTGATGCAACCGCAAAGACAATGAATGGTGTTGGAGGCGAGATGGATGCCGATATACCTGAAATTGCTGCGTCAAGCAAGATTAACTCTCCTATTACACCGCTGGATGCAGGGCTTACTAAGCCTGTTACCGTGTTGGTTATTGGTGCTGGTAATCGTGGTAGAACATACGCTCGTTATGCGCAGATGTTCCCTAATTCGATGAAGGTTGTGGGCGTTGCAGATACCAATCCTAATCGCCGAGCAGCAATGGCTAAGAAAAATAATATTCCTAAGGAGAATATATTTAGCGACTTCAACGATGCGTTGTCAAAGCCTAAGATGGCTGATGCAGTGGTTATCGCTACCCCTGACAACTTGCACTACGAGCCTTGTATGAAGGCCCTCGCTTTGGGCTACGATGTGTTGCTCGAAAAGCCAGTTGCTCCAACCGAGCGCGAGTGTCGTGCAATCTTGAAGCAGGCTCACAAGTACAACCGCATCGTTGCAGTATGTCATGTATTGCGCTATGCGCCATATTTCGTAGCATTGAAGCAGGTTGTTGATTCGGGTGCTATTGGCGATTTGGTAAGCATTCAGCATATGGAGCCTATCGAATATTTGCATATGGCTCACTCGTATGTGCGTGGTAACTGGCCATTGGCTGATAAGACTACGCCTATTATTCTTGCTAAGTCGTGCCACGACCTCGATATTATTCGTTGGATTATCGGCAAGAAGTGCAAGACTATCGCAGCCGATGGTTCGTTGTACCTCTTCCGTCCTGAGAATATGCCGAAGGGTGCAACAGAGCGTTGTACCGATGGTTGTCCGCACGAGGCAGAGTGTCCATACTCGGCAATCGATATCTACGAGCGTCGCAAGCGTCATTTAGGTGTGTTTGACCTTCCACGCAAGGACCCTGCACTCATTCGCGAGAAGTTGAAGACTACAAACTATGGCCGCTGTGTATTCCGTTGCAACAACGACCAGTGCGACCACTATGTTGCGATTATGAACTTCGAGGATGGTGTTACCGCAAGCTTTACTATGGATGCCTTCACTCCATGGGGAGGTCGTCGTACTCGCATTATGGGAACAAAGGGCTTTATCGAGGGTGATATGAAGACCTTCACCTTCTACGACTTCCGCACAAGACACAAGAGCGTATGGGATAAGAAGGTGCGCGAGATTCCAGAGTATCGTGGCTCAGGACACGGTGGTGGAGACCATCTCCTCGTTCGCGACTTCCTCCGTGCAGTATCGGCACAAGACCCTAAGTTGTTGTCGAGTACAATCGATGTCTCAATCGAGAGCCACATGATGGGCTTTATGGCTGAGAAGAGCCGTAAGTCTATGAAGAAGGTGAAGATTGGATAGTCGTTGTACGATTATTGCAATAATTTAAGAGGCAGTTTGAATTTTTTTCGTCAATAAATTTAAACGGCCTCTTCATATAATAAAAGGGAGATATTATGAGAAACATCAAATTTCGTCTTATAGTGATGAACTTCCTGCAATATGCAGTGTGGGGTTCATGGCTGATTTCGTTGGGAGCCTATTTAGGCGGAACACTCAAATTTACGGGCGGAGAGATTGGTAGCTTCTTTGCTACTATGGGTATTGCCTCGCTCTTTATGCCTGCAATTATGGGCGTGATTGCCGACCGCTGGATTCCGGCGCAGCGACTTTTGGGTATTTCGCATCTCTTGGCTGCGGCCTTTATGGTGGCAGCGTCTATGCAGGATACCTATCACGCTCTATATCCATTGGTGTTGTGCAGTGTAAT
The DNA here is from genome assembly GCA_015059865.1 of Rikenellaceae bacterium. Lineage (GTDB taxonomy): Bacteria > Bacteroidota > Bacteroidia > Bacteroidales > Rikenellaceae > Alistipes. The sequence continues at coordinate 6,368 of SUZP01000011.1, forward strand.
GTTCTATATGCCGACTATCGCATTGAGCAATACGGTTGCATACAACGCTCTCAATAAAGCTAATCTTGATACAGTCAAGGCATTTCCACCAATTCGCGTTTGGGGTACTGTGGGCTTTATTTGCGCAATGTGGGTTGTAGATTTGTTGGGCTTGGGACTCTCGTCTGCGCAGATGTTGTTGTCGGCAGGCTTGGGCGTGGCGTTGGGACTCTACTGTTTTACACTTCCTTCGTGCGATGTCAATCGTAATATCGAGTCAAAGTCGTGGGTTGACACCTTGGGCTTGCGTGCATTTGCACTCTTCAAGGAGTACAAGATGGCGGTATTTTTCCTATTCTCGATGATGTTGGGTATGTCGTTGCAGATTACCAATGCCTTTGCTGATGGCTATATCAAGAGTTTCGGCGATGTGGCAGTGCATGGCGATAAGTATCTCGGCACTTTCGGTGTGGAACACTCGACCATCCTTATATCATTGTCACAGATTTCGGAGACGCTCTGTATTCTCTTGATTCCATTCTGCTTGAAGAAGTTCGGCATCAAAAATGTGATGCTTATCTCGATGTTTGCGTGGGTACTTCGCTTTGGTCTGCTGGGCGCAGGCAATCCGGGCGCAGGTGTGTGGATGTTTATCCTCTCGATGATTGTCTACGGCGTGGCATTCGACTTCTTTAATATCTCAGGCTCGCTCTATGTCGAGAAGGAGACTGCACCGGAAATTCGTGCGAGTGCGCAGGGTGTATTTATGATTATGACCAACGGCTTCGGAGCCTTCATAGGCTCTTATGTAGCAGGTTGGGTTGTAGATAAGTGGGGATGGCCGTTGTCGTGGTATATCTTCGCGGGCTATGCGTTGGTGGTTGCAGTGTTGTTTGCGCTCGTATTTAAGTATAAGCACAATCCGCAGAATAGTTAAAGATTTGGAGATAGATACAACAAAGAGAGGGGCTATTATTAAAAACCCCTCTCTTTTTGTTTGGCTTCCGTCAGACTACAAGCTGATAGCCTCGGAAGGACAAACTCCTGCACATGCGCCACACTCGATGCACTTGTCAGCATCAATTACATAGATGTCGCCGGCAGAAATAGCCTCAACCGGACACTCATCGATGCAAGTACCGCATGCGATACACGAATCTGAAATTTTGTAAGCCATAATAATTAGATTATTTTGTGTTAATTAACACTGCGAAGTTAAACTTTTATTCTCAATTTTCCAAAAGAATTGTATCTTTGTAGTGTCGTTTGTGTATAAAAACTGCAAAAATGGAGCCATCTTCATCAATATTACGCCTCACCTTCCTCGGAACGGGTACTTCGCAGGGTGTTCCTGTCATCGGTTGCGACTGCGCTGTATGCTGCTCAACAGACACGAGGGATAGGCGTTTGCGCACTTCGGCAATGGTCGAGGTGGGCGACAAACGATTTGTGATAGATGCAGGTCCCGACTTCCGCGAGCAGATGTTGCGCGAAGGGGTGAGCCATATTACGGCCATACTACTAACGCACAAGCATAAAGACCATATAGGCGGCTTAGACGATGTCCGCGCCTTGAACTTTGTAGATTATCCGCAGGCAATACATACCGTACATATCTACGGCACGCACGATAGTTGCTCTTGTGTGCGTAAGGACTACGACTATGCCTTCTCGGATAACCCCTATCGAGGTGTTCCGCAGATGGTGTTGCACGAGTTCGACACGGAGCCATTCGAGATTGAGGGGGTGGAGATTGTGCCGATACGGGGTGCACACTCACGGTTTGAGGTTACTGGATTTCGCTTTGGTAAGTTGGCCTATCTGACCGACTTCAAGGAGATTGACAATAAGGAGTTGAGCAAGTTACAGGGCGTAGAGCTGTTGGTCGTAAACGCCTTGCGATTTGAGCCGCACGACTCGCACTTTTCGGTCGAGGAGGCGTTGCAGGTGATAGAGAGGGTTGCTCCGCAGAGGGCATACCTTACGCATATGTCGCACGATATTGGTCTGCACTGCGTGGCAAACTTGCGACTGCCTGAGGGGGTAGAGTTTGCATACGATGGACTAAAAATTGAAATCTAAAAGATATGAAAAACGCATTAAACGGAAAGGTCGTAGTGATTACTGGCGCGTCGTCAGGTATCGGCGAGGCGATGGCGCGTTTGTACTCGAAGATGGGGGCGAAGGTTGTGCTTGGTGCTCGCAACGAGGAGAAACTCGCACTGCTCGTACAGATTATCGAGTCGGAGGGCGGCGAGGCTGCCTATATCGCTACCGATGTGACGAAGGAGTACGACTGCAAACGCCTTATAGAGAAGGCGGTCGAGGTGTTCGGTGGGGTAGATGTGTTGATTTGCAATGCGGGTATCTCGATGCGCGCAATATTTGATGATGTAGATATGAGTGTCTTGCACCGATTGATGGATGTAAATTTCTGGGGTACAGCCTACTGTGCAAAGTATGCTCTGCCATATCTGCAAGCCTCGAAGGGTTCGTTGGTGGGTATCTCCTCGGTAGCCGGAATACACGGATTGCCAGGCAGAACGGGCTACTCGGCGTCGAAGTTTGCAATGACAGGACTGCTCGAAACCATACGCGTCGAGAATATCAAGAAGGGGTTGCATGTGATGGTTGCTTGTCCGGGATTTACCGCCTCGAATGTTCGCTTCTCGGCACTTACGGCCGACGGCTCGGCGCAGGGCGAGACGCCACGCGAGGAGGGCAAGATGATGACTGCCGAGGAGGTGGCACGCATCGTAGCAGATGGCATTGCCAAGCGCAAACGCCTCTGCCTTATGGAGGCGGAGGGGCGCGCAACCCACTTTGTTAAGAAGTTTGCTCCGGGACTTGTCGATAGAATTTTTTATTGGGTTATGTCGCGCGAGCCAAACTCCCCCTTTAAGTAAAGCTCTTTAACAAGGCTCTTTCGGCATCTGCCTTGTCTGGAAAATGCTCATTTACGCCAAGTAAACTCCGCTTTTCCAGCCTGCGAGCAGCTTCAAAATAGCTCTTGTTATACAACTTTACACAAAAAGTGGTGCAACTCGTTACTCCGAAGTTGCACCACTCTCTATTCGGTCAATCCCACCTGCTTCAACCCATCAATCAGATATTGTGGCGCGCGACATGGTCGTTTCGTTTCGCCATTGAGGAAGCCAAGCCAAGTGTGCCCCGTGTTGATGGGCGAGCCAGACTCGTTGTAGAGTTCGTAGCGTACCTTCAAACGCACCATAGGCAACTCCTCGATAATTACGCGCACGGTAATCTCCTCGTCGAAGTGTGCTGGTTGGATATATTTTGAGCCTACCTCCAAAATAGGGGAGATAATGCCCTTCTTCTCCATCTCGTCGTAAGGCATACCCCACGCACGCAACGCTGCGACACGAGCCACCTCGTAGTAGACTATGTAGTTCGAGTGGTGGACAATACCCATCTGGTCGGTATCCTTGTATCGAACTCTTATCTTCTCATCGTAGAAAATCATAACTCTATCTCTATCTTTTGTGAAAATCTATACTTCTGCTCTATCCTGCCATCTGCAATCTTGCAACGACACTCCTCGCCATCGATACGGCACACATACTCTCCATTTGTTGGCAATAGCTTTAATTTATCGGTAGCAACTACACCCTTTTCGTCTGCCATACCTATAATTATATAGGGGTGTCCGAGCATCTGTCGGGCGAGCGCTGTATCTCCCTCACTGAGAGCCTTGCGTATGGTGGTCGAAGAGACCTTATTGCCGTTGTCGGTATATTGTGCAATCTCGACAACCTGCAATGCTCCGTGCTGTAATAGGAACGAGTGATTGCCCTCTTTGTTGTGTCCGAAATGGTGGTTGTAACCTACAATAAGTTGCTTTATGCCGAGTCTGCCGACAAGGTAGTCGTCGATGAAAGTCTCACGCGAGAGCTGACTAAACGCCTTGTCGAAGGGGATGACGACAACATAATCGATGCCTACCGCCTCCAACAATCGGCACTTCTCCTCGAAGGTGGAGAGCAGGCGCAAACCCTCGTCGTTGCCGAGTGTGATGCGAGGGTGGGGCTCGAAGGTGAGCACAACACTCTCGCCGCCGCACTCCTTAGCAAGGCGTACAACCTCGTCGAGTAGTATGCGATGCCCTCGATGCACTCCATCGTAGGAGCCCACCGTAGCTACGGCATTGCGAAGCTGAGGCGGATTGTCAAAACCCCAAACTACTCTCATTTTTGCGCTATTGATTGTTACTCTCCTCGGCAGCCTTGACGAAGTAGGCAACCTTTTCGAGAATGGTTGTGATATCGTAGTTTTCGACCACAATACCCTGAGGGAAATTTAGCTGTGCCGAGGTGAAGTTCAGCACGCCCTTGATACCTGCATTGATGATTGGCACCGTGTATTGCAACGCTTGCGAAGATGGCAACGAGATGATAACGATACCAATATCGTTGTTCGCAACTACATCCTCGAAATCGTCGATATGGTAGCACGGAATATCCATAATGGTTGAGCCAACCTTTGCCTTATCAACATCGAAAGCTGCCGTGATACGGATGTTCAACTGCTTTGAGTTGAAGTATTTAGTGATGGCTTGACCAAGGTGTCCCATACCTAAAACGGCCACCTTCATCGTGTTCTCGCTGTAAAGTATAGAGTCGATAAAGTCAATCAACACCTTCACATCGTAGCCCTTCTTCGTGTCGCTCGAAAAGCCTATCAACATCAAGTCGCGTCGCACCTGTACGGCGGTAATGCCGTGCATACCTGCCAAGATGTGCGAAAAGACATGGGTGATACCTTGTCTATGACACGAGATAAGTGTTCGGCGATACTCGCTGAGTCGCTCAATGGTCTTTTCGGGTATTGTAGTGTGAATGTTTGCCATATCTATTCTGTTGTTATGGTGAAGTTACTGTTGTAATTCACCTTTATCCACTGGTTGTTTACTCTGATGCCACTTGTTGGGTGTTGTTCGAAGGAGTAGGGCGTTAGCAGAGGAGTCAAATGCGCCCCCTCCAAACCTGTCTCCATAGCTCCAAACAACGACTTTATGAATACCACCGCTGCATCGTAACCGCGATAGGCGTAGAGCGATGGTAATGTGCCAAACTCTTCGACAAAACGCTTGTCAAAAGCACGGATTATCGGCTCACTACGGCGAGCGTGGTAGGTTGAGAGCATAGTTACATTATTTGCAAATAGTATTGCGCGGTCGATATTGTTGTAGCGGTTCCAGCGATTATTGCCAAAGACGATAAATGGCACAACTCTCTGCGAGCGTGCTGTGAGTGCGATATTCGCCGAGGCTATGGCCGCCAAAATTCTATCGACATCAATCTCGTTGCTTGCTGTGATGACTATAACTGTCGGCTCTGTACCACGCAGCAGAGGAGACATATCGCTTGGGGATGGTGTGTCATCGACTACCAAGCCCTCGGCACGAGCCTTCTCGCGCTCCTTCTCGCGCTTCTCGATAACGGATGGATGTTCGTAGATGTATTTATGCTCCACCACATACGAGCTATCTCGCAACATCGAGCGCACCTCTGCATCGAACGCCGCGTCGATACTCTCGGTCGAGATAATCACTACGCGCTTCGAGCCATCGAACATCGAGCGTACCTTCTCCAACTTTGTTGCTGGCGATGGCGACATCTGAAATACGAGGTCGCTCGTGGTGTGAGTGAGGTTTGCCAACGGCGATACGATAGGTATATTTCGTCTTTGCAGAGCCGTAGCCACAGGCAAGAGCTCATCCTCGTAGACAGGTCCCACAACCAAATCAACCTTGTCGAGTGCCCCCGAAGAGATAATCTGCTCGACACGATTATAGTCGTGTGCCGTGTTGTAGAGATTGAGATTTATGGAGTGTCCCGACATACGCACACTATCCAAACCGACCAAAAATCCGCGATAGAAGTCGAGATAGTTTTGCGTAGGTCGCTCCTCCGAGCCGAGGGGTAGTAATAACGCCACTTCGGCTGTGTCGCCCTGCTTTAATGTGCGGAATTGCGCTGTCGAGAGTGGCTTATGTTCCGTCGCAACCTCAGTTTGTGTTGGTGCTACTTGTGATGTAGGTGCAATATCGGTCTGTGGTGCAGGTGTAGATGTAGATGGCTGTGTTGATGTAGCTGTTTGCTCCACGATGGGCTGTGTAGCCCTCAATGGTATCTCGATAACCTGTCCAGCCTTCAACCCCCTCTTGATATGAGGATTTACAGCTCGCAACTCCTCGATGGTCAGATTGTTCTGCTTGGCCAACGAGTAGAGCGTCTCGCCCTTTACAACCTTGTGCATTCGCGACATAGGTTGAGCAGGAGCTGTGGTGTGACTCGCCACCTTCGCAGGTATCTTGATGCGAGTGCCCGCCTTTAATCCATCGACAAGAGAGGCGTTTGCCGCCTTGATATCATCAACCGTAACACCATATTGCTTCGCCAACGAGTAGAGTGTTTCACCCTTCGCGACATCGTGAATGGTATATTTTGCACCCCCGATAACGACAATCTCCTGCGCCGACACAGCGAATACTGCACCGAGGAGAATAGAAGCAAGGGTTACGATAAAACTGCGTATCTTCATCTAATCTATTTGAGTCGTAACTTAATCTCGGTAAAAATCTTCTTGGTGTATTGAGGGAAGTCGCCATTCATAATCCAGTCGTAGTAACTTGGCTCCTTGCGGAATACCTCCTCAACAGACTGTCCTTTATACTTTCCGAAGGCAAAGACCTCCACGCCATTGTCGTCATAGTTGATACGGCCTGCAAAATCTGCCGTCTTAGCACGAGTGGAGAACTCCGAGAGGAACTCCACACTATTTTCGAGGTCGCTATATCTCTCCAATTGCGAACACAATACCTCATAGGTCGCCATCGTATCGGCATCGGCACTATGTGCTGCCTCCAACTCCTTGCCACAATAGAAGCGGTATGCTGCAACCAAGGTGCGTTCCTCCTTCTTGTGAAAGATATTCTGCACATCGACATACTTTGCCTTCTTGAAGAAATCGACCTCAACGCCTGCGCGCATAAACTCCTCGGCCAGCAGTGGCAGGTCGAAGCGGTTGGAGTTGAAGCCGCAGAAGTCGCAGCCCACCATAAACTCGCGCAACGACTTCGCTACTTGACGGAATGTCGGGCACTCCTTCACATCTTCATCGGTGATGTGATGCACGGCCGTAGCCTCCGCAGGGATTGGCATCTCCGGATTTATGCGACGAGTGCGAACAATCTGCTCGCCATCAGGCATAACCTTAACGACCGAGATTTCGACAATTCGGTCGGTCGATATATTGGTGCCCGTGGTCTCCAAATCGAAGAAGACCATCGGGCGTTTCAAATTTAGCTTCATATCTAAATTTAATTGACAATTGACAGTTGACAATGGACAATTAAAGGATTTTATATTTAATAATAAAAACGATTTATCGTTTTACCACTAATTGTCAATTTTCAATTTGAAAATTATGCGTTAATCATCATCGGCATCAACAACATAAGTGTAGATGAAGCCTGAACATCATCGTATACAGGCTTGTAGACACCAGCACGGGTAGAGTCTGCCAACTCGACAAGGATAGTCGGCGTTTCGAGGTTGGTCAAAATCTCCACCAAGAAGGTCGATTTGAAGCCGATAGTGATAGGTGCACCCTCGTAGCTGCACGACAAGGTCTCGTTTGCCGAGATTGAGAAGTTTACATCCTGCGCTGCAAGCACAACCTTATTGTTCGAGATGTCGAGGCGGATAAGGTTTGTTGTAGGGTTCGAGCAGACTGCCACACGCTTGATAGCATTCAAAAGTCCAACTCTATCAACCAACAACTTGTTAGGGTTAGCCTGTGGAATAACTACATTGTAGTTAGGGTACGAGCCCTCGATAAGACGACAAACCAAGGTACTCGACGACAACTCGAATACAACATTCTTCTGGTCGAAGGTCATCTTCACCTCGCCCTCCTCCTTCAAGAGGATATTCTTCAACAAGTTTGCAGGCTTCTTTGGCAAGATAAATGCAGCCTTCACACCGCAAGCGCACTCTACGGTGTGCTTAACCAACTTGTGAGCATCGGTAGCTACGCAGGTCAGCTCGTTCTCGTCGAGGTTGAAGTATACTCCATTCATCACAGGGCGCAACTCGTCATCTGCCGTAGCGAAGAGAGTCTTGTTGATGCCATTTACCAAGATATCAACATCGAGCGACACCTCGCTCTTCTCTGCCGACAACTCGTGTGTCTTAGGATAGCTTACAGGGTTTGCACCCGGTACCGAAGAGCTACCGCTGTTCCAAGCGATGTTAATCTCCCAATTGTTCTCGTTTACATCGAGCGTAAGCGGCATCTCCGAGCACTCCTTCAATACATCGAGCATCAACTTAGCAGGAGCAGCTACCGTGCCCTCCTTCTCGACATTGTCCACCTGAATTGTACCTACAAGAGTAGTTTCGAGGTCAGAAGTTGTAACCTTCAACTCGTTACCCTTCAACTCCATCAAGAAGTAGTCGAGAATTGGAAGCGTGTTCTTGCTGTTGATTACCTTGCCCGTTGTCGCAAGCAGCGACAATAAAGCCGAACTTGATACTGTGAATTTCATAATTTCTGTTACTTTAAGTTTATACTATTGTTTTGTGTTTTCTTTTTTTTCTTTTTTTTTGCGCAAGCAATTTATATCGTCGGGCTCTCAGCCCTCTATGGCGTCACACCTGCGGTGTTCTATGGCGTCGGACTTTCAGTCCTCTATGGCGCGCGCCATAGAGCAGTCTTTGGACTGCGCCGTTATAAAGGAGGCTTGCCTCCGCCGCCATAAAGCCAACTCGTTGGCGCCGCTATGCTCGCTGCGCGCCGTTTCTCGTTTATAGCGTTGCCAACTTGTCGAGTGCCTCCTCAATCATCTTGCGCACAAATGGTTTGTAGTCCGTGCAGGCATCTTTGGCGATACGCTGGGCGATAATCGTACATACCGTACCCGCCTTGTGTCCCATCAATGCAGCCAAGCCCGCCAATGCCGAGGACTCCATCTCGAAGTTTGTGATGCGTCTGCCCTCAAAGCGGAACGACTCAATCTTCTCGTTCAACTTCAAATCCTGCGGCTGCAAACGCACCCAACGACCTTGCGGAGCGTAGAAGCCCGGTGCTGCAATGGTGATACCCTCACGCGTCACATCGCGGAAGAGCTCGAATAGCGACTTGTCGGCATCCACAAAGTATGGTGCTGTGAGTTGTTTGTTCCACGCCGTATGCTCAACAAAAGCCTTCTCAATAGCGAGGTCGCACACCCCATCGCGGCCTGCGTAGTAGTTTAACAATCCGTCAAAGCCTACCGATGTACGGGCGAAAACGCGCTCGCCAACCTCTATATCCTCCTGCAAAGCACCCGATGTGCCAAGACGGAGCAGAGTGAGTTGCTTAAATTCATCCTTCACCTGACGAGTGGCGAAGTCGATATTCGCAAGCGCATCCAACTCCGTAACCACGATGTCGATATTGTCGGTGCCGATACCCGTAGAGAGTACAGTCATACGGCGACCTTTGTATTTTCCTGTTATGGTCTTAAATTCGCGACTTGCTACATCGCACTCGATATCCTCGAAGTAAGACGCAATCATCTCGACACGACCGGGGTCGCCGACCAATATTACAATATCCGAGATTTGCTCGGGCAAAAGATGAAGATGAAATATCGAACCATCCTCATTTATAATCAGTTCCGAAGCAGGAATAACTCTCTTTTCACTCATACTCTTAAATTTTAATAGTTACGGCCTTGGATATTTGGCATAAAAATAGTACATTTACAACGATTTTCAAAGTAAATCGAAAACTTTTTTATTAAAAATAAAAAACTATCGCTATGACACTCATTAAATCCATCTCTGGTATTCGCGGTACCATAGGTGGCGCAGTAGGAGAAAACCTCACGCCAATCGACATCGTAAAGTTTACAATCGCCTACACTCGTTTTATTGCAGGCAAGAATGAAGCCAAACGCTTGCGCATTGTCGTAGGTCGCGATGCCCGTATTTCGGGCGAGATGGTGAATGATATCATCGAGGGCACTTTGCTCGGTTGCGGTGCCGATGTTATCAATGTTGGACTTTGTACTACGCCGGGTACCGAGATGGCGGTTATTACCCACAAGGCTGATGGTGGTATTATCATCACCGCATCGCACAATCCGAAGCAGTGGAACGCTCTGAAATTGCTCAACGAGAAGGGCGAATTTTTGAACGACCAAGAGGGTAAGCAGGTGCTTGCTTTGGCCGAGCAGGAGGACTTCGATTTTCCGAATGTAGACTCCATCGGAAAGGTGATTTTGCGCGAGGATTTCAACCCTACGCATATCGAACAGGTGCTGTCGCTCGAAATGGTTGATGTAGAAAAAGTTAAGTCGCGCCACTTCAAGGTGGTTGTAGATGCAGTAAACTCTATCGGCGGTGTTGTAATTCCCGCACTTTTGCGTAAGCTCGGTTGCGAGGTTGTAGAGCTGAATTGTGAGCCTAATGGCCACTTCGCGCACAACCCTGAGCCACTTCCACAGAACCTCACCGAGATATCGGAAGTGATAGTTCGTGAGGGTGCCGATTTGGGTGTTGTCGTAGACCCCGATGTAGACCGTTTGGCACTCGTGAACGAGGATGGAACGATGTTTGGTGAGGAGTATACATTGGTTGCTGTGGCCGACTATATCTTGTCGCGCACAAAGGGTAATACCTGCTCCAATCTCTCATCGTCGCGCGCATTGAGTGATGTTACTGTGGCGCGTGGTGGCGAGTATGCTGCATCGGCCGTGGGCGAGGTAAATGTTGTGGCGAAGATGAAGGAGATAGGTGCCGTAATCGGTGGCGAGGGCAATGGCGGAGTAATCTATCCTGAGCTGCACTATGGCCGCGATGCGTTGGTGGGTGTAGCGCTCTTCTTGACCTATTTGGCTGAGCAGGGTTGTTCGATGACCGAGTTGCGTAAGCGTTACCCTGCATACTACGCATCGAAGAATAAGATTGAGCTGACACCTGCTATCGATGTGGATAAGGTGCTCAGCACCATTAAGGAGCGTTATGCGAACGAGCGCGTGAACGATATCGATGGCGTGAAGATTGACTTTGCAGAGCATTGGGTACATCTTCGCAAGTCGAATACCGAGCCTATTATCCGCATCTATACCGAGGCTAAGTCGCAAGAGTTTGCCGACGAGGTAGCACAACAGTTTATTGCCGAAATTAAGGATATTTGCAAATTATAAAACCTTTAACTTTTAACTTTAACTCTTTGCACTATGCAGAAAGTACAAGCCTACATTTCAGAGAACAGAGAGCGCTTCCTCGAAGAGTTGTTCGAGGTGTTGCGTATTCCTTCGATTAGTGCGCAGTCATCGCACAAGGAGGATATGGTAAAGTGTGCCGAGCACCTTGCCGTGGCACTCGCAAAGGCGGGAGCAGATGCAGCCGAGGTTATTCCTACGGCGGGAAATCCAGTGGTCTATGCCGAGAAGATTGTTTCGCCTGAGGCGAAGACCGTCTTGGTCTATGGTCACTACGATGTTATGCCGGTAGACCCTCGTGAGGAGTGGAACACCGAGCCTTTCGAGCCTACAATTATCAACAACCGCATCTATGGTCGCGGTGCCGATGACGACAAAGGTCAGTCGTTTATGCACATCAAGGCCTTCGAGGCGATGTGCGCTACCGATTCGTTGCCTTGCAATGTTAAGTTTATGCTCGAAGGCGAGGAGGAGATAGGTTCACCTTCGCTCTACGGCTTCTGCGAGGAGTACAAGGAGAAGTTGAAGGCAGATATTATCCTTGTGTCGGATACTTCGATGATGGGACTCAATACCCCTTCTATTACTTGCGGACTGCGTGGTTTGACCTATATGGAGGTTGAGGTTATCGGACCTAACAAAGACCTTCATTCGGGCTTGTTTGGCGGCGCAGTGGCTAACCCTGCGAATGTACTTACTCGCCTTGTAGCTTCGTTGGTCGATGATAACGGACATATCACCATCCCTCACTTCTACGACAAAGTGCGCGAGCTTACCGATGCTGAGCGTAAGGCGTTGAACGAGGCTCCATTCTCGCTCGATAACTATAAGAAGGCTCTCGATATTGACGATGTTGAGGGAGAGAAGGGCTACACCACAATTGAGCGCACGGGTATCCGCCCATCTCTCGATGTGAATGGTATCTGGGGCGGCTATACCGAGGAGGGTACCAAGACCGTTATCCCTTCGCGTGCATACGCCAAGATTTCGATGCGCCTTGTGCCTAATCAGGATTTCGAGGAGATTGGTCACCTGTTCGAGGAGCACTTCCGCAATATTGCTCCAAAGAGCGTGAAGGTGAATGTCAAGCTCCTGCACGGTGGTGCGCCGTATGTTTCGCCTACCGATATGGAGGCGTATAAGGCTGCTGAGAAGGCTGTCGAGGAGTCGTTTGGTCGTAAGCCGTTGCCATTCTATTCGGGTGGCTCAATTCCTATCGTTAGCGGCTTTGAGCGTATCTTGGGCACGAAGTCAATTCTGCTTGGCTTTGGTCTGTCGGAGGATGCTATCCACTCGCCAAACGAGAGCTACGGACTCGAACAGTTCGACAAAGGCTTGCAGACGATACCTCTATTCTACAAATATTTCGCAAAGTAGAGTAGGTCTGCCGAAAAAGAAAAAGCGGTTGAAAATTCAACCGCTTTGCTTTTGTAGAGGAGATTGTTAACTATCCCAGTATTTCAGCAATGCACAGGATTCGAACGGCGGCCGCAGCCGAGAGCAGACCAAGAGCGATTGTCGCAATCGGAGATTGTCGGGGTTGATGGGCGATGGGGCGAAAATTCATTTTCAGCCACAATCGCACAGCAAGCACGAAGATTTGCGCAAGCAAACGACAACCGACCGCAGACAAGTCTGCCGAGGCGCAACAAGTTGACCGAATTCCCTATCCACGAAAAAGAAAAAGCGGTTGAAAATTCAACCGCTTTGCTTTGTAGTGGATAGGGGATTCGAACCCCTATGTCCTGCGTGAGAGGCAGGTATCCTAGCCCTTAGATGAATCCACCATTGCTGTATTGCGAGTGCAAAGGTAATGCAAAATTTTTAATCTGCAAATTTTTTTGCGAAAAAAAAGATAAAAATCTCTCTTTGTCCCTAAAAAGTCTGAGCTATTAACTATATTTCTCCGTTTTTTGTGCCAACATCGTAGTCTTAGACTATGTTCGATAGCTTACACTATCACCCATCCCCTCCCTACTATTTTGTAGATTGTTGTAGTATATATTCCAACTCTGCTACATTCGTAGAGTCCTTGACGAGTACAATCTTGTTCTTGTCAAGCAGGTATAGTGCTGGAATAGCACCTATATTGTATAGGTTTTCGCGCTCGATGTGGCACCCCTTGTCGTAGCTATTTATCCACTCAGCGGGCATATCGTTGAAGTGCTTGCGCCATTCACTGAGGTCTTCGTCGGGGTAGATGGCCAATATCTTCAATCTCCCTTCGTTCTGTAATGTGGAGATTATTTGCGATTGCTTCATCGCCTCACTAATATCGCGACACATAGCGCACCCGGGGTTGTTGATGTAGACTATTACGAAGTCGTTTTTTAGCGAATACATATCACGCGTACGCCCCGATGCAACTGTATACTTAAAATTATTTGCCTTTCGACCGATGCGATTTTGTGACGCTATGCGCAGGTCGTATTCGGGAGCCATACGCTCGTACTTGTCGTAGTAGGGCGAGGCGAGTTGAGCCTCCAAGACTGCAATATAGAGTTCGTCGCTGCGCAGTGGAGAGTTTGGGTCGTGCAGCAGACGCTCGGAGAGCATTACAAAGTACTCAAACATCTTCTTGGATGCAGAGGCTCGTTGCATCAATTTGCGTATAGGCTCTTGATTGGTTGCGCCGACAAAGTTCGAGAGGTAGGAGGCGTATGCGCGCATCATCTCTGTTGTGTCGGCCTTGGTGGTGTAGAGCGTATCTGAGAAGTCGAACTTATCCCAATAGTGGTCGCGCATATAGGCAACTTGCTGCTCCTCGCTTGCCTGCAAAGGCGGCTGCACATATCTAAAATGGTAACTCCGTTGGGATGCGCTCTTTTTTTGTTTTGGAGCGCATCCCATACAGAGAAATGCCAAAATAGTCGCAATAACGATAGCTCTCATCATCCAATCCGAGGTTGTGTTATGCTCACTCTATTTTGTCAGCGAATAATCGGTACCAGATGTTATCTTGGTCTCGGTATACTCATTTCCGAAGCGGTCTGTTGCCACCACCTTGATATTGGCGTTCTTGTTTTTAAGTTTGTACCTGTATAGGTGATGCACCGCACCCTTTGAGCCCGTTGAAGAATCACTCTTGCCCAAGACGCCAAGGTAGAATCCAATATAGTACATATCGGCACTTGTTAGGGTTTGTGGGGTGTATGGATTGTCCGACGAGCCATCGCCTGCCATATTGCTAACCGAAGGGCGTGCAGCATATGGGATTAGCTCCATATCACCCGAGTATTCACCATCTTCATACACTTTAACACTCCAATCTCGGTCGGCAAAGTAGATATTTGCAACCAATACATCGTCACCAAAGCCGAAGGAGTAGTATCCTTTCGAGCCTCCCGAAATAGCATTTCCACGATAAAGACGCATCTGGTGGTCGCGGCTATTCATTCCGCTATTGACGCCAATGTGATACCAGTCAACGAAGGTGTTTTTGTCGGCCTTAAATACGCCGTATCCATTTGGAGCGCCATCTGAGCACATATTGCAGCTCCACCATGCGCCACACAGAGCACCTACATTGTGCTCGTATATATTTTTGTAAGGCGAGTCTGCTATATACTTGTGGTCGAGGGTTTGAATATAGTGGGTGTGTCCCGACATAATATGCGCCTCTTTGTAGGTGTTGAGCAGTGCGAGCACCTCTTGTACATAGTTTTCTGTCTTGTTGTAGAGTGGAATGTGTACGCACAATATAACCATTTTATCCTTTGGTACGAGTGCCAAATCTTGTTGCAGCCACTTCAACTGCGATTTGAGAAAACCGCGCTGATAGCTCCCCGATGAGGTGTTTGTTGTATATACAATATTTCGCATACCAATAATGTGAACATCACCACGGTCAAACGAAAAATCTGCCGGACCGAATATATCCTCATAGTTGCGCTGAGCCTTCAACTCGAACGAGGAGCTTGTCTCGTCAGCATATATAGGGTTGGTCGAATTGTAGTAGTTGCAGTCGTGGTTGCCCATAACATGGAACACCGGAGCGCCAATCTTCCATCGCGAGAAACCGTCGCGCAAATCATCACGGAACTCCTCTGCATTCTTGTTGTCTTGGTTCCAGATGATATCGCCGAGTGTAATACCATAGCAAGGTATCTCTCTTGCCAGCTGTGTGACATGTGCGCAAATGCTGGTGATAGACTCCTTCTTAAAACGATTGAGGTGTGTAGTTGTCTGTACCTGAGGGTCGCCGAAGGTAACTAACGCAAATTTTGACTCTTTGCCTCCAGCAAGAGGGGTGAGTGTGAAGTCGTACTGCAAAGTCTCCTTCGAGTATTTCTGGAAGAAGCAAGGCTGTCCGTGATCGTTGAGAGGTACTTCGTACTCAGCTGGTATGGTGATATATATGTACCAAGTGTCAGGCGAGGCATTAATCTTGTAGTAGCCATTCTCGTTGGTAGTGACGATATTGAAGCCGTCACTTACAGCCACACCCTTTATTGGATTTCCGTCACTATCTTTTATATAGCCGAATGTTGCAGGTGGTGGAGTGATAAAGTTGTCATCTTCGGACTGCATTGGCGAGAGTACCGTCAATGCACCTTTCTTATATGTTATGCTCTTGAATTCGCGAACAACGCCTGCGGTAATCTTCTTGGCATCCCAAGTTGCAGTCATTTTGTCGCCATTCTCCTCGAATAACTCCAATGTGCAGCGGCCTGCCTCTACTCCTGGGAGGGTGATGTATATAACACGCTCCTCGCTTGTCGAGAGAGTGAAGTTTGAAGGCAAGGTGTAGGTTATAACATTAGACGAATTCTTTGTAAGTGAGAGTGTTGCATTTTTGCAGTTTACGGCAAACTCGCCCGAAATTTTATTTTCCGATGAGGTTAAGACAATCTTTTTTAATACAGTATTCTCTTCGTAGGCCTTGATGGAGAAGCGGAATATGCCCGATAGATGCTTCATTGTTATGCCATCACTCTCCGATTCTGAATATCCACACATCGGCATATTCGCAGCAGAAGGGTAATCGTCTGAGTAGCTCTGCTCGGTTGGAAATTCAACCTTTGGATTGGTGGCTGTTGTGGCCGAGTAGTAAGGATAGGTGATACGGTATGGTTTGCTGCAACTCTCTTTGAAATTGAATGTTGCATAATTAGCCTTTTCCAAGTCGATAACAGCCGGCTCAGACTCTACGCCATTAACTACGATGCGGTCGTTCTCGCTCCAAAATACGGGATAGGTGTTGTTTTCCTTATCCTTGTCGCCCAGAAGTGTGCGTGTAGAGGCAATCGAAACACTAAGAGATGTAGCATATTGGCTGCCATTTGTGGTGGAGTCTGGTGTGTCTGGACTGCAACTTGCGAGTAGGGCAATGCAGATAGAAGATACGAATGATAATAAAAAGTTACGCATATTTTTTAGTTTTTTAATTATTCGTTATGATTTGAAATCCTCTATTTTGCTATTATAGTCTATATTTATGCGCAAATATAAGTAAAAAAAGTAGAAATAACAAAATGTATTTTTCTTTTTATTGCAAACTGTTTGCAAAACAAAAAGTCAAAGGCTAACAGTCAAAACAACTTTTAGTCCCAAACAGATTGGCTTAATTCTTGCGCTACCCGACAAGTGATAACAAAAACTAATAATAAGATGGATACAAAAAAGACGACAGGGTTTCGCCTATCGGTAGCAACCCTTGCAATTATGAATGTTACCGCAGTGGTTAGTCTGCGAGGTTTGGCTGCGGAGTCGGTCTATGGGCTTTCGTCAGCGTTCTACTATCTCTTTGCTGCTATTGTTTTCCTCATCCCTACGGCACTCGTGGCGGCGGAGTTGGCGGCTATGTACTCCGACAAGCAGGGCGGTGTCTTTCGCTGGGTAGGTGAGGCTATGGGTGCCCGTATGGGCTTTTTGGCGATTTGGATACAGTGGATACAATCCACCATTTGGTATCCTACGGTGCTGACCTTTGGTGCGGTGTCGATAGCCTTTATCGGTATGGACCAGACGCACGATATGGCACTCGCCTCGAACAAGGTTTTCACCTTGATAGTGGTGCTTGCAATCTATTGGGTGGCTACATTTATCGCCCTGAAAGGTTTGAACTGGGTAGGTAAAATCAGTAAGTGGGGTGGTATGATAGGTACGATTATCCCTGCGGCACTCCTTATTATTATGGGTATCGCCTACCTCGCTACGGGTGGCACAAATCATATGGATATGAAGGAGGGCTTCTTCCCCGACCTGTCGAAATTCGATAATTTGGTCTTAGCGAGTAGTATCTTCCTCTTCTATGCAGGTATGGAGATGATGGGTGTGCATGTTATGGAGGTAGATAATCCGCGCAAAAACTACCCGAAGGCGATTATTCTCGGAGCGCTGATTACCGTTTTGATTTTCATCTTTGGCACCTTCTCGTTGGGCTTTATCATCCCTGCAAAGGATGTAAATCTCACCCAGTCGCTCTTGGTCGGTTTTGATAACTACCTCGCCTATTTCAAGATGTCGTGGGCATCGCCAATTATCGCTATTGCGCTGATGTTCGGTGTGTTGGCAGGTGTATTGACTTGGGTGTCGGGACCATCGAAGGGTATCTTTGCTGTGGGTAAGGCTGGCTACCTTCCTCCATTCTTCCAGAAAGAGAATAACAATGGCGTACAGCGCAATATCCTCCTTATTCAGGGCTGTGTCGTGACCTTGTTGGCACTCCTCTTTGTGGTTATGCCATCCGTGCAATCCTTCTATCAGATTTTGTCGCAGCTCACCGCACTGTTATACCTTGTAATGTATATGCTGATGTTTGTCTCTGCGATTATTTTGCGCTATCGCCGTGCGCAGAAGGAACGACCATTCCGCCTTGGTGGCAATACTACAATGTGGATTATTGCAGGTGTAGGTTTTCTTGGCTCTCTCCTCGCCTTCGTGTTGAGTTTTATTCCTCCTGCGCAAATCGCAACAGGTAGTACAACCGTTTGGTACTCTGTACTCTTTGGCGGAGCCTTTATAGTGATAATTCTTCCGTTTATCATCTACGCAATGCGCAAGCCTGAGTGGCGTAATCAATCGGCTGTATTTGCACCTTTCGAATGGGAGCAAAAAGCTAAATAATCGGCTCTTTTTGCACTGCACTACGGATAGCGAGAAGCTCACATACGCCAAGTATGTGAGCTTCTCGCTTTTTAGCTTTTTTGTTGTCTGAACTCCGAAGGTGGTCACGGCGCAGTTTAACTGGGGTTTACTGGGGACACACCTTCGGTGTTTTACTGGGGGCGGGCGTTCCGCCCTTTACTGGGGAGCGCGGAGAGCAATTTTGCATTTTGCATTTTGCATTTTGCATTTTGCATTTCTCTCGTCTCTCGTCTCTCGTCTCTCGTCTGAACTCCGAAGGTGGTCACGGCGCAGTTTAATTGGGGTTTACTGGGGACACACCTTCGGTGTTTTACTGGGGGCGGGCGTTCCGCCCTTACTGGGGAGCGCGAGAAAGTAATTAAAAATTAAGAATTAAAAATTAAAAATTCCTTTAATTGTCCATTGTCAATTGTCCATTGTCAATTGTCCATTGTCAATTGTCCATTGTCCATTGTCAATTGTCAATTTGAAAACTACTCACTACTCACTGCTCACTGCTCACTGCTCACTCTTTACAGTGGGTTTGACAAGAACGATACTCCGAAGTATGAGCTCGGTTTAACACCATCGTTGAAGATATACTGTTGATAGTTTACTGCATCGAGGGTAGCGGAAGTTGAGCCTTTGACGAAGGTTCCACCTATGCCGCAATTGGTTAATTTGTAGTCTATTGTCGAAGGCATACCTGCGAACATTCCTGCTTTGACATTTTCATCTATGGTTATGGTGCAGAAACTCTTGATGTTATCCAGATTGCGAGTTACATTGCCCACAGCGCCACCGATATAGTTCGCTGCCGTTGTTGTCATATTCAGAACTGTAATATTGCCCTTGTTGATGATGTCGGTGAGCTTGTAGGAGTTATTCTTATGACTGCTACTGCTGCGCGTCTCCATCTCTCCTACGATACCGCCGATATAGAGGTTGGCGCAGGAGAATCCCTTCTCGGCGCTGCCAACCGTGATATTGCCGCTATTGGTTACGGAGTTCAATGTTACGGCTATAACTTTGTTGTAATGTGATGCTTGCGAGCCCAAGATGCCTCCTACTCGAACATTTGTTGCTGTCGATTCGCTTGCGGCATTCACCTTGATATCTCCATTGTTAGCAGAGCTATTGATTACGAGGTCGTTGTTTGTGTCGATATGCGATGACCAACCGACCAATCCTCCAAAAGAGAGGTGTGCTGACGATTTGGTTGCGCTATCGTGTTCGAGCATCATATTGTTTTCGCAATTCTCGATTTTAAATCGCTTCTCGTTGCTATAAGTGTTGAAGCCTATGATACCTCCTACCGATACAGAGTGGTTGTTTGTACCGGTAATCTTTATGCTCTTGCCATTAATGGTCTCGCCATTCTTGCAATTTACGACATGGAAAGGACTCTGGTAAGCCTCGGTAGCGGAGCCACTATCCACCCAGTTAGAGCCGATGATACCACCTACAAAGGTAACAGGAGCCTTTTTCTCTTCTGAATCCCAATCGGAGGAGGTTAGCATACTCCAACCATTCGAGCTTACAGTTATGCCTCCATCGTTGGTAGACTCCTCGAATTTGAAGGTGGACATTGTCGCGCCATATCCGTATGCCAAGCCCGCTAAACCGCCAATAAAGCCTTGGTGGCTCATTGTGTTGGTGATGTTGAATGCGATATCGGCCTTGTTTTGACACTTTATAATGTACATAATGTTGTAATCAACACTCTCTGGATAGCCGCTACGCGAAGCAAAACGACCAACAATACCGCCTACGCAAGTACGATGTTTGACGGTGTTGGCTTCGAATTTGATGCTCTTGCCCGTATTCTCGCAGTTCATAACCTCTATGCGGCCATACAGACATCCAACGATACCTCCGAGATGGTATTGACAAGTGATTGTGCCGGCCGAAGTTAGACTTATATCGCCACTGTTGTCACAATTGTCGACGATGATATTTGCAGTGTTTGTATGTTGTAGGTAACCAAAACATCCAGCTACATTAGCATAGCCTGTGGTTGAGTTATCGCCTGAGAGCTTAACGCTAATGTTACCTGAGTTTGAACAATTTGTGGCTGTAAATCCGTGCTTTATAGGTGCGGATGTGCCCATCACAAATCGAGCCGTAATACCTGCGACATCGATAGTCTCCGATGTGCCAAGCTCGATGGCTATGTTGTTGGCATTGTGGCAGTTTGTGACACTAACTCTATAATTGTGGAGACGAGATATGATGCCGCCAACAAAGAGGTATGAGCCAGTGTTGCCTTTTATTTTGATTTCGCCATTGTTGGTACTATTTGCGATGATTGGCGATACGCCCGTATGGCGCTCGTTGTATGAGTCGCCAATTATACCTCCTACTGCCGTTGTTACCTGAGCTAATGCGTTGCCCTCCTCGTCTGTGGCGGTTGATAGACGGGTTTCCATAGTGATAGAGCAGTTATTCTCGCAGTCGCTTATAGTCCAATTGTTCATAAAGTTAGATATCGAACCAACCATACCTCCGACTTTATTGGCAACGCCCGTTACGCGAACAAGGTTGATATATCCGGCTACGGAACAATGGGTAATGCTTGTGCCAAGGTAGGTGTTTACTAAGGCTCCTGTATTTTGTGAAATATACTCCTTTTCGATAGCAATATTCTTCAAGCGTACACCCTTGATTGTTGCTGCCACAGAGTCAAATAGAGGGGCTTTTAGTCCCGAAATCTCAAATCCTCCACCAGAGAATGTACCTTTGTATTCAGGTGCATTGATTGGAGTCCAAGGGTTTTCGTTGCTGTCGGTTGGCATCTCAAAGTCTTTGATTACAATTGCATCGAGTTGTGAGCCAGCCTCGACTGCTTGCTTGAACTTGCACAATGTCTCATAGCTACTAATAGAGATAGCCTCGATTGCATCATTTGCTTTGTACTCCACAATCTCATTAAATTCGCGAACATATCCGGCAAGGAGAGGTTTTGTGCTGTCGGCATTAACAATCTTGCTCATTGAGCCAAACTCGGTATCCTCAAAAATAACATACAACTCCTTGTATGTACCAGCAGGAACGGCGATATGTATATAGGTAATCTCCTCCTCGTTCAGCTGCTTGCCCTCATCGGCAAATGAGTAGGTAATCAACTCTGTTGCACTATCTGTTGGAGTAAGCTCTATTTTTGTTTCGCCACTCTCCTCGTCGCTCTCGAAGGTTACCTCGAAATCGCCTGCGATAGGCTTGCGGTCGATGGTTGAGATGCGAACATTTGAGAGTGTTGCAGTGCCCTTGATGCCAATTCTCAGAATGGTTGTCAGGTGTTCGAGGGTTATGCCGTTGAGGTCGTTGCCATATCCATACATTACGGCTGCATTGCCTCCGAACGAGCTATTATCCTTGTGTGTCTGCGCAGCAGCAAAGGTAACTTGGTTGTTCGTGTGGGTAGCAGGGTAGGCTATGAAGTATGGCGCCTGAAACTCCTCTTGGTTGAATATGAATGTTGCATTCGGAGTGTTTGCACCGAGTTGTGTGGTGAGAGCTTCCGATGCGACACCATTAATCGAAATTTTGTCGTTCTCGCTCCAAGAGAGAGGGTATTCTCCATCTATTTTTTCGCCAATATGGGTGCGAAAACTATTTAATGATAGCGAGAGGGAGGTTGTTCCTTCGTTTGTGGTTGTAATGCAGTCATTTGTTGTGTCTGCGGTACAGCTGATGGCTGCCAATGTTACAAGAGCAATGAAAATATTGAAAACTTTTGTCATTGTATTAGGTGATTATTAATTATTCTAAGAGTTTTGGTGTTGTTGCATATACTTTTTTATTGATGCAAAAGTACGAAAAAAAATAGTAAAATCAAATTTATTAAATAGAAATGGTAAAAAATGATAAATTTAAGATGGTGTTGGTGTAGAATTTTCTCTCTGAATATGTGAGTTTGGGCAATAAAGGTGAAAAAAAAGATTAATAAGTCCAAAAAAGACTTATGAATTCTCAATTTTTTAGTATCTTTGTGCGTTTATAGAGTTGTATATTATCAGGCAACTTCTAAATGTGCGAAAATTATGGAGCAAAAGATATTTAAACATTGGAATAGAATTGTCGGATGGGTGGTATTTGCTATTGCTGCTACTACCTACCTGCTGACTATCGAGCCATCGTCGTCGCTTTGGGACTGTGGCGAGTTTGTAGCCACTTCGTACAAGTTGGAGGTGGGGCACCCTCCGGGTGCGCCACTCTTTATGCTCTTGGCGCGCATTGCGACAATGTTTGCGCCATCGACACACTATGTGCCACATATGGTGAACGGAATGAATGCCTTGGCAAGTGCCTTTTGTATCTTGTTCCTCTTCTGGACAATCACGCACATTGCGCGCCGTCTGCTTACCCGTGAGGGCAAGCCGCTGACCACCGCAAATGCTATTGCGGTACTCGGTGCAGGAGCAGTCGGAGCGTTGGCCTACACCTTCACCGACACCTTCTGGTTCTCGGCTGTCGAGGGCGAGGTTTATGCGCTGTCGTCGATGTTTACGGCACTCGTTGTGTGGTTGATGTTGCGCTGGGAGGAGGAGGCTGACGAGCCTCACGCGGCGCGATGGATTATCCTTATCGCCTACCTTATGGGCTTGTCGATAGGTGTACATATCCTCAATCTGCTGACTATCCCTGCGTTGGTGTTTATCTACTACTTCCGCAAGTACAAGAACATAACGCTCAAAGGGTTGTTTCTCGTAACGCTGTTGGCGTGTGCGATATTGCTCGTCATTAACGGAATTATTATCCCTTACACCGTGTATCTCGGTGCAATGGTAGATGTCTTCTTCGTAAACACGCTCGGTGCACCTGTAAATATGGGTATTGTGGTCTTTACCTTTGCGATGTTCGCACTGCTCGGTACCGCAATCTACATCACACATCGCAAAGGACAGCGCATCTGGAACTTGTTGGCTGTCAGCGTAACGATGATTATGCTCGGCTTCTCGTCGTACGCCTCGGTAACTATTCGTGCGGCGGTAAACCCACCGATGAACTCGAACAATCCGGATAACCCTACGGCACTGCTCTCGATGCTCAATCGCGACCAATATGGCAACCGCCCATTGATATATGGTCCTTCGTATGCTGCACCCGTTGAGAGCTATACCGAGAAGGAGTTTTATCATTACAACTCCGAGAAGCAGCAGTACGAGAAGCGTACCTCGGTTGATGACTATGTTTATCCCGATAAGTTTATGCACCTCTTCCCTCGTATGTGGAACTATATGAAGAAGGAGCAGGACTACAAGCCTTGGGCGGCGTATCGTACAAAGATGGATTTTGTGCGCAACGAGAAGGGCGAGATTGTCTACGACGAAAAGGGCAAGCCACAGCGTGCCGAGGTGTTGGACTTCGGTCGTAAGGTGACATATCGCGACGGCGACTATTCGCGTACCATCGTTGAGCCTACATTCTTGGAGAACTTGAACTTCTTCTTCGCCTACCAGCTCAACTATATGTATTGGCGATATTTCCTTTGGAACTTCGTAGGTCGTCAAGATGATATTCAGGCTGAGGAGGCTACTATTACAAATGGCAATTGGCTTACGGGTATCAACTCTATCGACTCGGCATATCTCGGTCCACAGAATAATCTCCCTCGCGAAATGGAGAACAACAAGGCGAGAAATACCTACTATCTCTTGCCGTTCTTGTTGGGCATTATAGGTCTGATATATCAACTCAATCGCGACCCTCGTAACTTTACGGTTGTGATGTGGTTGTTCGTGATGATGGGCATTGCGTTGGTCGTATATTTCAACTCCTCGCCGGGTGAGGTGCGTGAGCGCGACTATGTATATGCCGGCTCGTTCTACGCCTTCTCGATGTGGATTGGCTTGGGCGTGTTAGCGCTCTACGACCTCTTGACAAAGGCGTTGAAGAAGCACCACAAAGTGGCAGCAGCCACCGCTACGGTGCTGGCAATGGCCGTGCCCGGTATCCTCTGCGCAGAGAATTGGGACGACCACGACCGTTCGCACCGCACCATGGCGCGTGATTTGGGTTACAACTACCTCTCTTCGATTGTCGAGAAGGAGGGGGTAAGTCCAATAATTGTAAATTATGGCGATAACGACACCTTCCCATTGTGGTTCAATCAAGAGGTTGATGGCGTGCGCCCCGATGTGCGCATTATGAATTCGAGCTACCTCGATGGCGAGTGGTATGTCGATGAGATGAAGTGTAAGGCGAACGATGCCGAGGGTATTCCGTTCTCGTTGCCGAGCCACAAATACACCTTCGTAAATGATTGGGTGCCTGTAAATTCGCAGATTGACCGCGTGGTCGATGCCAAGCAGGTTATGGAGTTTGTGCGCAGTGATGATAGGCGCACAAAGACCGATTTGGGCTACGGTACTCCTGCCGACTATATTCCGACCAAGCGCATTGCTCTGCCGGTGGATAAGGAGGCGGCTATCGCTTCTGGCATTGTCAAACAGGAGGATTACGATTTGATGGTCGATACCGTCTATATCAACATCAACGCCACCTCGCTCTCGCGCTCGGAGTTGATGTTGCTCGATATGCTCTCGCATTTCGATTGGAAACGCCCGATATACTTCACGCAGGTCTATGTCTTGCAGAAGTTCGGCTTGCTCGACTACTTGCAATTCGATGGCTACGCATACCGCTTTGTGCCAATTCTCACTCCGTACAAAGATTCGTGGAGCATCGGTCGTATAGATGCCGACTATGCGTACGATAAGTTGATGAATACGATGCGCTACGGCAACCTTGCCGACAAGCGCGTCTATGTCGATTACTTCACACAATATAACATTCAGGTATCTCGTGCGAGGGAGGCATTTGCCCGTGTTGCTCGCGAATATATCAAGCGTGGCGACAACGAGAGCCTTCGTCGTGCCGAGGAGTTGCTCGACAGAGGTTTGGCGGTGTTGCCGATAGAGCAAATTCGCTTCTCGGAGGCTAATACCTTCCCATTTATCGAGTGCTACTACGACCTCGGCTTGAACGAGAAGGGCGATGCGTTGCTGTTGGCGTATGGTGACAATTTGATCGACTATATCGAGTACTACTTGCAGTTCGAGGGCGTTCAGGGCGACTTGGTGGCAGATATTATGTATGACCGCCTCGATGAACTTTCGCGCCTCTACTACCTCGCAGCCTACTACGACCGCGAGGATGCAGTGTATAGCATAAACCAATACTATCGCACCATTGGAGCCGAAGATAAAGACCTTATCCTTACCGAGCGCGAGAAGGATTCGCTTGGCATACAAGGCGCATCGAAAACGAAGATTTAATTGAAAATTCAAAAATAAAAGATATGGCTAAACCAAAACTTCTTCTTTACAACACGCTCTCACGCCGCAAGGAGGCGTTTGAGCCGATAAACGAAGGTCGTGTCGGAATGTATGTCTGCGGACCAACCGTATATGGCGACCCACACCTCGGACACACACGACCTGCTATCACCTTCGACCTCTTGTTCCGCTACTTGAAGGCGGAGGGCTACAAGGTGCGCTATGTGCGCAATATTACCGATGTAGGTCACCTCGAACACGATGCCGATGAGGGCGAGGACAAAATCGCAAAGAAGGCTCGTTTGGAGCAGTTGGAGCCTATGGAGGTTGCCCACTACTACACCGAGCGTTACAAGACCTTTATGGCGAAGTTGGGTGTGCAAACCCCATCGATTGAACCTCACGCATCGGGACACATCATCGAGCAGATTGACTTCGTGAAGCGCATTATCGATGCCGGCTACGCCTACGAGTCGAATGGCTCTATCTATTTCGATGTCGAGAAGTACAACAAGGATTTTCGTTATGGCGTATTGTCAGGCCGCAACCTTGATGATATTGTAACCGACACCCGTCAGCTCGATGGTCAGCAGGATAAGCACCACTCCTACGACTTTGCGTTGTGGAAGAAGGCGGCACCGGAGCATATTATGCGTTGGCCTTCGCCGTGGAGCGATGGTTTTCCGGGTTGGCACATGGAGTGCTCGGCGATGAGTACCAAGTACCTCGGCGAGAAGTTCGATATTCACGGAGGCGGTATGGACTTGATGTTCCCTCACCACGAGTGCGAGATTGCGCAATCTACCGCAGCTCTCGGACACGACTCGGCTCGCTATTGGGTACACAACAATATGATTACCATCAACGGCAAGAAGATGGGTAAGTCGTACAACAACTTCATCACCCTCGAACAGATGTTCAACGGCGACCACCCTGCATTGGAGCAGGCGTACTCGCCAATGACTGTGCGTTTCTTTATCTTGCAGGCGCACTATCGCTCTACGCTCGACTTCTCGAATGAGGCGTTGCAGGCGGCAGAGAAGGGCTTGGACCGCTTGATGAAGGGTATCGAGGCGTTGCACAAAGCACCTGCTTCGGCTTCGTCATCGTTTGATGTCGATGAGATTGAGAGCCGCTGTGCCGAGGCTATGGCTGACGATTTGAACTCGCCAATCGTGATTTCGACTATGTTCGACTATGTTCGACTCTTCAACCAACTCTCGGAGGGTAAGCAGACCTTGACAGCTGAGGATAAGGCAAAGGCAGAGGCTATCGTCAATCGTTGGGTGTTCGATATTCTCGGTTTGGAGAATGAGAATGCCGAGGCGGCAGGTGGCAAGGATATGCTCTCGCCACTTGTGACGATGTTGCTCGATATGCGTATGCAGGCAAAGGCTGATAAAAATTGGGCGTTGTCCGACGAAATTCGTGATAAACTCACCGCCATTGGCATCCGCGTTAAGGATAGAAAAGATGGCTACGATTGGGAGGTGATGTAGTCGTGTCGTAGGTTCGATTTTGCTGCTAAAAAAAAGTAAAAAGTAGAGAAAAAAGGAGTTCTATTTTAAAAAAAATGGTCAAATTGCAAAGTTTATCTACGAAATAATTTGCAAATTGATAAAAAAGCTATACCTTAGTATAATTTTATAAGCAAGAACAAATAACACAAATTAAAATTCAAAAAAAAACTATGGCTACTAAGTATTCAGGTAAAACTCGCGTTGAGAGTGACCTTCTCGGCGAGATGGAGGTGCCAGTAGAGGCTCTCTATGGTGTGCAGACATTGCGTGGTATCGAGAATTTTCCAATTAGCCGTTTTCACCTTAACGACTATCCTTTGTTTATCAATGGCTTGGCAATGACCAAGTTGGGTGCTGCTGAGGCTAACCATCAGCTCGGTCTTTTGACTGACGCTCAGTTCGATGGTATCTCGAAGGCTTGTCTTGAAATCTTGAATGGAGAGCACCACGACCAGTTCCCTTGCGATATGATTCAGGGAGGTGCAGGTACAACTACCAATATGAATGCTAACGAAGTTATCGCTAACCGCGCGCTCCAAATTATGGGACACGAGGCGGGAGAGTATCAGTACTGCTCGCCAAACGACCATGTGAACTGCTCGCAGTCTACTAACGATGCTTACCCTTGCGCTATTCACCTCGGTCTTTACGCTACACACTTGGTATATATGCAGCACTACAACGCCTTGATTGAGTCGTTCGAGAAGAAGGCTAAGGAGTTTGCTCACATCTTGAAGATGGGCCGTACCCAGCTCGAAGATGCAGTGCCAATGACTCTCGGTCAGACCTTCGGTGCTTTTGCTCAGATTTTGAAGGAGGAGCGCAAGAATCTCGAATTTGCTGCTGAGGAGTTCCTCACAGTGAATATGGGTGCTACCGCTATCGGTACAGGTATCTGCTCGGAGCCTGGATATTCGGAGAAGTGTGTGGCTGCTTTGCGCGAGATTACAGGTTGGGACATCAAACTCGCTGAGGACCTCGTAGCAGCAACTTCGGATACTACTTGTATGGTTGGCTACTCTTCGGCTCTTCGCCGCGTGGCTGTTAAGCTCAACAAGATTTGTAACGACCTTCGCCTCTTGGCTTCGGGACCTCGTTGCGGTCTTCACGAGTTCGACCTTCCAGCTCGTCAGCCAGGTTCGTCGATTATGCCGGGTAAGGTAAATCCAGTTATTCCTGAGGTGATGAACCAGATTTGCTACAAGGTTATCGGTAACGACGCTTGCGTTGCAATGTGCGCACAGGAGGCTCAGATGGAGCTCAATGCAATGGAGCCTACAATGGCACAGTGCTGCTTCGAGTCGGCAGAGATTATGATGAACGGTTTTGATACCCTCCGCGTAAATTGCGTTGATGGCATCAAGGCTAACGAGGAGCAGTGCCGCCAGTATGTTCACAATAGCATCGGTATCGTTACAGCTCTCAACCCAATCATTGGTTACAAGAATTCGACCAAGATTGCTAAGGAGGCTCTCGCAACTGGTGGTAGCGTTTACGACCTCGTACTCGAACACGGCGTTCTTACGAAGGAGGAGCTCGACACTATTCTCTCGCCAGAGAATATGATTAAGCCAGTGAAGCTCAATATCAAGCCTCGTCGATAGAGAGGGTAACTTCTGACAAAAAGGGTGTGGCTAAAAGATTAAAGTTAGCCACGCCCTTATTTGTTGTTGCGGTTTGAGATAAAAAAGATTTCGACTTTCAACTTTTAATTTTTTCTTTTGCATAGCTAATGGGCTGTGCAAGAATTATGGGAGGTTTCAAGTTTAAACAGTTTGCTGTCGAGCAGGAGGATGTGGCGATGAAGGTCGGCACCGATGGTGTATTGCTCGGTGCGTGGGCGGAGTGCGAGGGTGCAAGGCGCATTCTCGATATCGGCACAGGTACGGGCGTTATCGCTCTGCAAATGGCGCAGCGTAACCCTATGGCGCAGGTGCAAGCGGTCGAAATTGACGAAACCGCAGCAAAAAGAGCGAGAGCCAACTTCGATAACTCCCCTTGGGCGGAGCGACTGCAAGTGGCGCAGACCGCCGTGCAGGAGTTTGCTCCGACCGAGAAGTTCGACCTTATCGTCTCCAATCCGCCATACTTTATCGACTCGTTGCTTCCGCCCGATGCGAAGCGTTCTACGGCTCGCCATACCCACGATTTGACCTTCGAGGAGTTGGATAGGGCGGTCGGGCGATTGCTTGCCGAGAATGGTAGGTTTGCGCTGATTTTACCCACAACGGAGTTTGAAAAATACCTGTCGCTCACGCAGTTGCATCTTGCTCGCCGTTGTGATGTCTGTCCGATAGATGGCGGTGCTGTCAAGCGCGTTATGGGCGAGTTTGCAAAGCAAAAGCCGACCGCAGTGGCGCACGAAAATATCGCAATAGAGAAGGGTAGGCGAGGCGACTACACCGATGAATACCGCGCCTTGACAAAAGATTTTTACCTGAAATTTTGATAATCATACGAAAAACTCCTATCTTCGTAACATAAAACAGAGCGATTATGAAGAAGATTTTTGCAATTTTGGCCCTTGTAGGCGTTGCCACAACGGCCTTCGCACAAAATACGATAAAGGCCGGCTTGTACGACAAGCAGGGTAATGCGGTAGTTGCCGAGGCAGAGCCTGTGGTGGTAAATGTTACCTTGCGAGTTGCGACCGAACACTTTAAGCCGGGTGTATATGCCCGCTATGCGCAAAAGTATCTCGGCAAGCGTGCAACCCTCTCGGAGTACTCTACGATAGAGTTGTTAGATGGTCGCTTGGCTCTCGGTGCTGCGGAGAAAGCAGCACCGCAGGTGGAGCAAGAGCCTTACTCGTTGCCATTGCCGTTGAATAGGGTATCCTCTATGGCGCAGACCACCGAGGAGCAGGCTGCGGCTACGGCGGAGATGATTTTCTCGTTGCGTAAGCATCGCCTTGACCTTATTACGGGCGAGGCAGGCGAAAATGTCTTTGGTGCAGGTTTGAAGGCTGCGTTGGAGGAGATTGCACGAATGGAGAAGGAGTGTCTTGATATGTTCTATGGTGCGAAGACCACCACCGAGCAACTCCATACTTTCAATATCGCAATTACCCCCGACAAGGGTGAGTATATGGTCTGTCGTTTCAGCGAGAAATCGGGTGTTGTCGCGTCTGACGATTTGTCGGGTATGCCTATCGTTGTGAAGGTCGAGACTGAGAAGCACAAGGAGTATCCACAGTTGCAACCGCTTGGACCAAAGGATAAGGTGTCGGCCGAGTATCTTATCGTTCCGCAGTCGAAGTGTTCGCTTGTGGGCGAGGCTACGCTGATGGATACCCTCGAATTTGCCTCTCCGTTGTACGGCAAAAGTGTAACAGCCCTTCCTATTAAGTAGTATGTTGGAGCAGAAAAAACGCCTGCTGCTATTCCGTCTTCGCAAGGAGATGAATGGTGCTGCGCTCGATACGATGCGCTATTTCGGTGCAGACTACGAGCGTAACTATGGCGTGCAGATATACGCCATTCGTAACCTTGCGCGAGAGATTGGTACCGACCACGAATTGGCAGAGTACTTCTATACGCAAAATATCCGTGAGGTGCGCCTTGTGGCGTTGTGGATTGCAGATGCAGAGAGGATTACAACTCCCGATTTTGATTTTTGGGCTTCGGGGATTATCAACTCCGAGGTTGCCGAGCAGGCTTCGCACGCACTCCTGAGTCGCATTGCAGATGTTGCAGATTTATTGCAGAGGTGGTGCAGCTCGGATAATGCCCTGCTTGCCTACTGCGCCCTGCTCTCGGCGGCTCGCAATGGTGGGGTAGAGCCTACCGCAGCGGTAAGTGCTATCTTGTCGGCAGTCGCAAAGTTCTCGGATAATCGCCTTGTGGCGCAGGGCGCAACAGCTCTGGCTATGCAACTGAAAGAGGATATAATAGGTGCATTGCTCGATGCGCTACCCGACAACCCGACCGCGAAGTTGTTGAATGACGAGATTTCGTGGATGAGATAGGTTTTTTAAAGAGTTACTGAGTAGCTCTTGTTTAGTGCTTTACGGCTTTTCGCTCCTCCTCGCCATCTTTTTCGAGGATGTTGTCGCCCTCCCAATCGAACATCGGAAACTCTGTGCGCTCGCCCAACTGGAAACGAGTGTAGGTTATCGGCAGGCCTCGTTCGAGGTACATCTGCTCGTATGCAGTCTTTACCGACAACACCTCGTCGGCATAACCTGAGCCGTAGATATCGTTGTTTGCCACCTCGCACTTCAAACCGAACTTCTCGATTACAGCCGAGGTGTAGGCGAAGAGGTGTTGCGAGTCGGTTTTCAGATTTATCCAACCATCCTTACGGAGTAACTTGGCGTAGTACTCCAAAAATATAGGTGCTGTAAGGCGCTTCTTCGCACGCTTGGTGCGCAACTGTGGGTCCGGAAAAGTAATCCAAATCTCATCAACTTCGCCCTCGGCAAAGAGTGATGTTATAAACTCGATGCGTGCACGCAAGAAGCCCACATTACCCATCTTGCGCTCCGTGGCGGTCTTTGCACCACGCCAAATTCGCGCACCTTTGATATCCACACCGATAAAGTTCTTGTCGGGGTTGCGCTCGGCGAGGGCAACGGTATATTCGCCCTTGCCGCAACCGAGTTCGAGAACTATCGGATTGTCGTTGCGAAAGAAATCCTTGCGCCAATTACCTTTCAACGGGTGGTCGGTGCGAAACATCTCCTCGAATGCCGGTTGCACGAAACACTCGAAGGTTAGATTTTCTGCAAATTTTCTGAGTTTATCTTTTCCCATTATTCTTTTGGGCCATTAGCTAAATTAAAAAACAAAATACCTTTAATTATCAATTGTCAATTCGTCAATTGTCAATTAAATAGAGTTCTACTCCTATCGCCTCGACACCTCGTACTGCCAATTGTGGCTCGAAGGAGAAGGTGTAGAGCCCTTTTTGATTTAGTAAAACATCTGCTCGATATGGCAGACTCTCGGTTGTTGCCACCGTAAGAGCAGTGCGAGGGTGTTGTAACACCAATACTATCTCCTCCTCAAAGTGGCGGGCATCGGGCGTCGTTATCGCCACTTTTAGTGGCAGGGTTGCCTGTCTGAAATTGTCGTTGTAGCGTAGTGCAATGTTGAGATTGCGCAACGAGATTGTATCGCTATTGTCGTATGTAATGCACTCTGCACTATCCCACGACTGCACATCTACGCCCACCATCTGCGTATTTTGTGGGGCGAGGCAACTGCACATCGCCATAGCCAAAACAGCTACCATTATACGCACCCCCATCTTCATAACCTCTACTCCTGCTTTGGTTTGTTGTGGTTGTTGTGGCGGTGTTTGTGAGGTCTGTTGTGGCGGTTATTGCCCTGCTGACCACTCTGCTGACCATTCTGCTGACCACCTTGATTGCCCTGCTGAACAGACTGGGCATTCTGGCTACCATTGTTGGCGTTGCTTTCTTTACTCTCCTTACTCTCGTCTCTCGTCTCTCGTCTCTCGTCTGAATTGTGGCGATTTTTCTTCTTTTTGCGCTTCTTCGCCTTGTCGAAACGGGTGATGCTATCCTCCTCGGTGCGATATGTTGGCTCCTCAACCTGTGGCTCGAAATCCTCACCGAGTATAGACTCCACCTTTTCGCCATTGCGATTTACAGAGAGAATTTCGCGCACACGCGATACCGGAATAGTTACCAAATTCGACATCGAATCCTTGCTTGTCGAGAAGGTCATCGTGTGGGCGAGGATATCGCTCTTTACGAGGAAGTATTCGCCATCAATAGCCTGCAATGGCTCACGCAGACGCGGCATCGAACGACGAGCATCGGCATAGACATCATATTCGTAGGTTAGACAACACTTCAACTTTGAGCATTGACCAGCCAATTTCAATGGGTTAAGCGAGAGGTCTTGAACGCGCGCGGCACCCGTGGTGACGCTCGAAAAACTCGACACCCACGATGCACAACACAACTCGCGACCACAGGCTCCGATACCTCCGATGCGACCAGCCTCCTGACGAGCACCAATCTGCTTCATTTCGATACGGATGTGGAACTGCTCGGCAAAGACCTTGATGAGTTCGCGAAAATCGACACGACCATCGGCAATGTAGTAGAATATCGCCTTAATCTTGTCGCCTTGATACTCCACATCGCCAATCTTCATATCGAGGCCCATGTCGGCTGCGATTTGGCGCGAGCGAATCATCGTCTCGTGTTCGAGGGCGATGGCCTCCTGCCACTTCTCGATATCGTATGGGCGTGCCTTGCGGTAAATCTTCTTAAACTCGCCATTCTGCGGATTGAAGCCGAGGCGACGCATCTGTCGTGCCACCATATCGCCCGTGAGCGAGATGATGCCGATGTCGTGACCGGGCGAGGCCTCTACGGCTACAATATCGCCAACTTGCAACTGCAAGTTATTGACATTCTGATAGAACGAGCGACGCGTATTCTTAAAGCGTACCTCGAAAATATCGGTCGGGAAGTTGTCGGGGTACTCTGCGAGCCAAGGCTCCTCGTGCAAGCGAAAACAGCCACGCGCCTCTCTTGCATAAGGCTCACCGGCCTCATTTACGCCGAATGCAACGCCACGACCAACTTCGGGTTTATTATATTTTGTGTAATCCATAATTTCGCAAAAGTCAATATTTTGCCCAAAGATACGCAAAAAAAATAAGAATTAAGAATTAAAAATTAAGAATTTTCGGAATTATACACTTTTAACTCGCACTCTGCGCTCTCTATAAAGCGAACAGAGTGAGCCCCTCTCGGTAAGGGCGAAACACTCGCCCCCAGTAAGTACCAAAGCCCCTCCCCAGAAAACTTGCGCCTTGACAAGTGTAAGAGTTCGGATAACAAAAAAAGCCAATGGCTAATGAACAAAGACTCTTTGTTGTGTGCTCTATCTCTTCTCTTTTTTCAGTGTAGCGAACGAGAGTATGTGCCACGAAATTCCGATGGCGAGGAGCGTCATCAGCAGCTGTGCCCACCACCACTCATCGACCACCGCAAAGATGCAGTAGCCTATTGTGAGCCACACCATCGATACCGATATAATCTTTACACGCAACGGTATGGCACGATATTCTCTGAAATTGCGGATATACTCGCCAAAGACTTTGTGATTTAGTAGCCACTCGTAGAGTGTCGGCGAAGCCTTAACCCACGCCGCAGCCGACAAGAGCAGAAATGGGGTAGTGGGCAATATCGGGAGAAACATTCCCGTAACGCCAAGTGCGAGCGATATGCAACCAACTATGATTAAAAATATCTTCATATTTGTGCTACAAAGATACAAAAATTTATATCTTTGTGGTATAAAATGTAATCGAGAATTGATAATTTATAGTTTGTAATTAAAGTATATATCTAAAAATCAGAATAATATGGAGAAAATTGGTATTGCTTGCGACCATGCAGGCTATGACTTGAAGGAGTTTTTGACGGGTTACCTTTCGGCAAAGGGCTTTGAGGTGTTTGATTTTGGTTGCCACTCGGAGGAGAGCTGCGACTATGCCGACTATGCGCACCCTATGGCTGAGGCACTCGAAAAGGGCGAGTTCCCTCGCGCTGTGGGTATCTGTGGCTCAGGTGAGGGTATGGCTATCACGCTGAACAAACACTCTAAGGTGCGCGCATCGCTTGTGTGGTTGCCAGAGATTGCAACACTCACGCGTCAGCACAACGACAGCAATGTTTTAGTCTTACCCGCACGCTTTATTTCGAACGAGGAGGCTGTGGCAATTCTCGATGCGTGGCTCGAAGCAGAGTTTGAGGGCGGTCGTCACGCTCGTCGTATAGAGAAGATTACGCAATTTTAGTGTTGTGCGCAGTTGTTGAGAGATGGGGTAGTTGTCTAATAAGGCGACTTTGTTGTGCTGTAAAGGGGTGTATTTGCGTAGCGTTTATATATTATAGTAGGAAAATTGTGCAGATAAGCAGACTATTTTGAGAAAAAACGATAAAAAAGTGTATTTTTTTCGGAAAAAGTTTTGCGGAAAAGAAAATTTGCTTTATCTTTGCACTCGCAATCGGATAGAACCGAGCGCGGTAATGCCTCTTTAGCTCAGTTGGTAGAGCACGACACTCTTAATGTTGGGGTCCAGGGTTCGAGCCCCTGAGGGGGTACTGAAGCGAGAAACGAAAGTTTCTCGCTTTTTTGTTGTTGCTCAATGAGTTAAGCAGCCCGCCCTGGGGCGCACCAGTGGCGTATCGTGGCTGTTTTGTCTATGTTTGTCCATCGGCTGTCTAACTAAAACAGACAAATGCGACAAACCTTTTTGAAACCAATAACCGAAAACTTGGACATAGGTTTCGGGTAATCTTGCCCCACTTTCAATAATCTGCGATAATCTGTGCAGATAGTTTGGAATTAACTTGACACTTCCGAATAGTGAGCTTATGTTTGCACTCGTAAACGGCTCATTGAAAGGAATTTGCATAATGTCAACCTTTGTCTAAACATTGTCTATGTTTGTCTAAAAGTTGTCTATGTATAAATTCTTCCAGCCGTTTTTAGTAGCGTAATTTTGCAACATAAATAGTACACTATAAAAACGATTAGAAGCTATGAGAACAGAAATGTTAAGGATTAAGATGATTGCCCACAAAGGCAAACCAAACAAAAGTGGACGAGTACCGATTTTGATGCAGCTCACCATTGGTAATCAAACATGCCATATCAGCACCAAACAAACAATACTTCCAGAGAGATGGGGCGATGGTAAACCCAGTGGACATACACGCGATGATCAAGCCATTGCCGCTGTTCTTGATGAGTATCGCACCAAAGCCTACAATAAATTCC
>SUZP01000057.1 GCA_015059865.1 Rikenellaceae bacterium
ACACTTACGCTGGTCAGACTATCGTTTCGAACGCTTCTTGTACTACCAACTGCTTGGCTCCTATCGCTAAGGTGTTGAACGACAACTGGGGTATCGCTGACGGTTTGATGACTACCGTTCACGCTACTACTGCTACTCAGAAGACTGTTGACGGTCCATCTTTGAAGGACTGGCGTGGTGGCCGTGCTGCTGCTGGCAACATTATCCCATCTTCGACTGGTGCTGCTAAGGCAGTAGGTGTTGTTCTTCCAGAGCTCAACGGCAAGCTTACTGGTATGGCATTCCGCGTTCCTACTCTCGATGTATCGGTTGTAGACCTCACTGTAAACCTCGCTAAGCCTGCAACATACGCAGAGATTTGCGCTGCAATGAAGGCTGCTTCGGAGGGTGAGTTGGCAGGCGTTCTCGGTTACACCGAGGAGGCTGTTGTATCGTCTGACTTCCTCGGCGATGCTCGTACATCTATCTTCGACGCTAAGGCTGGTATCGCTCTTACCGATACTTTCGTAAAGGTTGTATCTTGGTACGACAACGAGTGGGGCTACTCGAACAAGGTTTTGAGCCTTATCTCGGTTATGAAGGCCTACAACAAGTAAGATTTCTCGTGATAAGCCGCAATCTGTGGCACATCACTATAAGTAAATATCGTCGGGCTGTACGCTTTGTACTATCCCGACGATATTTCTTTTGTGATGCACCACATCTCACGGCTTCTGACAAGAAATCAAATTTTACTATTGGGTTGGTGGTGGTTTGTTGCTACCTATATATATTATATGGATATGCAGGTAGCAAGATAATATAGTTGCTTTCGGGGTTTGGAATGCCATCGTAGATGGTGCAATAAAATAGTAGTGAGCCAAGTCGAATTTATTCGAGCGAAGGAGCACTACTATTTTATTGTAATAACGACCATAGGTTGTTATCCAAACCCTGCAACCATAGTGAGAAACGGAGTTTCTCCAAAGTTTTTTGGGCGACTTTCTTTTCAAAAAAGTCGCAAAGATTAACTCCATCGCCCCCCCCCAAAAAAAAGACCTCGCAATGAGGTCTTTTAATCGTATTGTAGGTTGCACAAAACAAAAGGCATCCGCCTTTTATTTTGCATAACTTACTGCTCTGGTTTCGCGGATTACGGTAATCTTCACCTGTCCCGGATAGGTCATCTCGTCTTGAATCTTCTTTGCGATATCGTGCGATAGGTTCTCGCTCTCTGCGTCAGAGAGTTTGTCTGCGCCCACGATTACACGAAGTTCGCGACCTGCCTGAATAGCGTAGGTCTTGACAACGCCCGGATAGGAGAGTGCTATGCCCTCCATCTCCTTCAAGCGCTTGATGTACGACTCGATAACCTCGCGGCGTGCGCCAGGGCGTGCACCCGAAATAGCATCGCAGACCTGAATGATAGGTGCTATGAGCGAGGTCATCTCCACCTCGTCGTGGTGTGCGCCGATAGCGTTGCATACATCTGCCTTTTCCTTATACTTCTCGGCGAGGTTTTGTCCGATTATTGCGTGTGGCAACTCAGGCTCATCATCAGGCACCTTGCCTATATCGTGTAGCAAGCCTGCGCGACGGGCACTCTTAGGGTTGAGTCCCAACTCGGCAGCCATAATACCTGCCAAGTTGGCAGTCTCGCGTGCGTGCTGCAAGAGGTTTTGACCGTACGACGAACGATACTTCATCTTGCCGATAAGGCGGATAAGCTCAGGGTGTAGGCCGTGGATACCGAGGTCTATGGCGGTGCGCTTTCCTACCTCCACAATCTCCTCCTCAATCTGCTTCTTAACCTTTGTTACCACCTCCTCGATACGCGCTGGGTGGATGCGACCATCGGTTACGAGCTGGTGCAGTGCAAGGCGTGCTATCTCGCGGCGCACAGGGTCAAAGCACGAGAGGATAATTGCCTCTGGCGTGTCATCTACGATAATCTCCACTCCCGTAGCGGCTTCGAGTGCGCGGATATTACGCCCCTCACGACCTATGATGCGCCCCTTGACCTCGTCGGACTCGATGTTGAATACCGTTACGGCATTCTCGATAGCGGTCTCGGTCGCTACACGCTGTATCGAGGCTACGATGATGCGCTTAGCCTCCTTCGTTGCGGTGAGCTTCGCCTCCTCTACGGTCTCGTTGATGTAGGCCTGAGCCTCGCTCTTGGCCTCCTCCTTCATATTCTCGATAAGGATGCTCTTTGCCTCCTCCGAGCTGATGCCCGAAATCTGTTCGAGGCGAGTGTTCTGCTCGTTCATAAGCTGTGCCAACTGCGCCTTGCGCTCTTCGAGCGAGCGAATTTGGCTCTCCATCTTCTCCTTCAAGCGGTCGTTGTCGGCAATCTTGCGGTCGAGGTCGCGCTGCTGATTTTGGAGGTTGTTCTCCAACTGCTTGGCGCGCTGCTCGCTCTGGTTGAGCTTCTGATTGCGCTCGTTTACATGGCGGTCGTGCTCACTTTTGAGCTGCATAAAACGCTCCTTTGCCTGAATCTCTTTCTCTTTTTTAAGCATCTCGCCGTCACGCTTTGCCTCATCGATGATAGCCTTGGCACGGACCTTCACTCCGTAGTATGCTGCACCACCTCCGACAACGGCAGCGATAATGGCCGCGATAGCGATGATAATAGTCATTTCCATAAATCTCCTTTGTCTATTGTGTTAAATTAATACTAAATATTGTGTTAAAGTTAATACAAAAAAAATGTTCGTAACAAATAAAAAAAACGCATAGAAAAAATCCTCTATTCTATTGACGAAGCTGTAAAATCGTCATTTGTGAGGCTCCCCAACTTATCGCAATCTTCCACCGGTACCGTAGTACTCACCCATGAGGGCTACAAGGCCTGATTTTGAGTAACGGAGTACACCCCAATATAAAAAGTGTTCAGTTTCGCAATGTAAGGACTTTTCTATGCGGGATATTTCCTTTGTGTGTAGAGAACCATTGTTGCTTATATGTCGGAGCAACGCCGACCGAAAAATCTACTTTTCGAGATGCTTGGATAGTCGCTCAGCCAACTCGGCAAGAGCCTTCAAATCGCCCTCCTCGACACCGTTTTTACGCTCCATACGGATATTTGAAATCATCAAATCTACCGCTACAATCGCCAAGTAGTCTTGAATGCCGAAACCATCTACGCGCGACTGCTGTGCCGCTGCCAAACGATTGTTTATCTCGCGAGCTGCCAGACGATACACCTCCTCGTTACGAGCGTTGATAGTCATCTCGTAAGGTTTGCCTGCAATATCCAACTTTATGTTCAACATTCGCTCGCTCATAATCTCAATAAAAAAGTACTATATTCGATTTGACACCATCTCTATGCACTTATCAACCTCCCGCAATAAACGATTGATATGTGCGCGAGCAGCCGACCTATTCGATACGCTGCCTGCAATTGCGGCGTGTAGCGCAGCCTTTTCTGTCTCGGCTGTTGCCTTTCGGAGCTGCTCCTGCAAGGCGCGGATGTTGTTGCGCTGCTCCTCACTCTTGGCGCGCAACTCGGCGACCTCCTCCATTGCCCCCTTGTGCAACTTCATCAATCGCTCTACATCGGCAGTCAAAGCCTCTATAATCTCCTTGCTTGTCATCTCCTCTACAAGTTCAAATCAAGATACCGCACAAAGATACAATTAAAAATGCAAAATTCAAAATGCAAAATGCAGAATTTTTTACGCTGTTTGCGCTTTTGCGCGCACAGATAGAGTAGATGGTGTTTTGAACTCCGAAGGTTGTCGCGGCGCCAACAGAGTTAAGGGTTAGTAATGGATAGTAGCGGATAGTAAGGGCAAGTAAGGGGCGGCGCAGAGAATGGTGAGTAGTGAGTAGATGAAATTTTGCATTTTTTGGGAAAAAACTTGCAAAAAAATTTGGAAATACCCCCCCCCTATGCTTATATTTGCGAAGAAGTTT
Organism: Rikenellaceae bacterium; assembly: GCA_015059865.1. Lineage (GTDB taxonomy): Bacteria > Bacteroidota > Bacteroidia > Bacteroidales > Rikenellaceae > Alistipes. The sequence goes on from SUZP01000057.1 coordinate 3,907, forward strand.
TTGGAACATAGCTATTTCCGCGCCTTTTGATGAGCAAGGCGTGGCTTGAATATTTACATTAAATAATGGATGCCTATGAAGAGATTTTTGCTATTACTATCGATGGCAATGTTGCTTTTCCTCTCTTGCGAAAGGGCTAACGATGGTGGCAATTTCGCAACCGAGACAAAGAGTCGTCTTACTGCATTTACCGAGATGCCATCGCGTACTACCTTGGGTAGCGACTACTCGGTATTGTGGAGTCAGAACGACCAGATTGCCGTGCTTGGAACGATGAACGATGGCTCCAATGGTGACATCGCTATCTACACACTTGTCGAGGGTGCGGGAAGTAATAAGGGGGTGTTCGAGGGCGAGTTGCCTGCAACATTCGACCTCTACTCTGCATTCTATCCTCTCAATATGTACGAAACGGCGACGATGAGTGGTCAATTTCTGCTGCTGTTGCCTACGGAGAATGCGATATTTACCGAGCGAGGCTTTGTGGATGGCGCAAATCCGATGTATGGATGCGGCACAAAGGATAGCGGATTGAAGCTCCAAAATCTGTGCGGAATAGTGGAGTTTCAGATTAAGGGTAAAGGCACCATATCGACGATAGTTATCGAGGCGGAAAATCAGCCAATTTCGGGCTACTTCCTGGTGCAGGGTGGAGAGCCTACACTCTATGGCGTGAATGGGTATGAGCAGTACTCCACCATCGCGGCTACGGTATCGCCAGCTATCGAGCTATCGGAGAGTACAGCTCGCTCGCTCTATGCTATTTTGCCCCCTGCAACATACTCTAACTTGACAATCTCGACAATCGACACCGAGGGTAACACAACCACTCGCACAGCGTCGAATAGTATTGTTGTTGCTCGCTCGCACATAACGCGCGTGTCGGAGTTTACGCATACGGCCGACAATGGCGGTGGCGGCGGTGGCAGCAGCAATGTCGAAGACCCACAAGAGAAACCTAATATTGATTGGTAGCTATGAGAAGAGGTACTATTTTAGCACTTGCGACAATCGTATTTGTTGGGTGCGTTAAGGATATGACCAATGATGTGAGCGTAGGGTTGGGAGGTAAGAGATACTATGCCACGATAGCTCCGACCGAGAGCCGTGTGCAGCTCAATCAGCAAAAACAAACCGTGTGGAATACGGGCGATGAGATTGTGATTTTCACCCCTGATAACACGATACATGTTGCATCATTTGATGGAAAAACGGGCGATAGGGATGGCAGCTTTACGACAACCAAGTCCTACACTTTGTCGGATGCAGGATTGACAGCATCGTACGCCGTATATGCGAGCAATGCAACAGATTTGCAGCTGATGGGTTGGGGCGATGGAATGGTTGCCCCTACGGTGAGGATACCATCTACTCAGACCTACTTGAAGGATAGCTACGCCTCGAATGTGAATGTGATGATTGGCACCACGACTGACGGTAGCAACTTCACCTTCAAGAATGTGTTGGGCTACCTCCGCTTGGCCGTTACGGGCGAGAAGGAGGTGCGAGCTATTCGCGTGGAGAGCAACGGCGGCGAGACTCTTGCGGGAGATATAGTGTTGAGGTTTGATGATGTAGACTACTTTGCCTACTATCAGAATGCCTCTTCACAGATAACCATCGATTGCAGTCAGGGAGTGCAACTCTCGGATACGCCTACATACTTCTATATTGCGACAGCACCTATTAACCTCTCGCAAGGATTTACCGTAGTTATCGATTTTGCAGATGGTACACAATTCTCGCAATCGACTGACACTGCTATTA
>SUZP01000058.1 GCA_015059865.1 Rikenellaceae bacterium
TAACTCATCTATATACGGTCTTTCAAGACCGCATTACAACCACGGAAGCCCGTTGCGTATTAAACAATCTACCAACGAATTGCATTATTTCCCAATTTCCTGCCTTTTTCTCGCGAGTTCTTCATATCTTTGCACTACAAAGAGAAGAATATGATACGCTACTACGAAAATATAGATATCTCGGAGCGCAACTCATTTCATGTACGACAGGTGGCAAAACGGCTTGTCGAGTTCGACCGCGCCGAGGAGCTGCCCGAAATCTTTGCCAAGTATGGCACGGAGGATTGGTATGTGCTGAGTGGAGGAAACAACATCCTCTTTACCAAGGAGATAGATGCTCTTTTAATAACTCCTTGCGACAACCGCATAGAGATTATCTCGGAGAGCGACACCTCAGTTCGTGTAAAGGTTGGTGCAGGTGTCGAGTGGGACACCCTCGTAGCGTGGAGTGTGGAGCACAACCTGTGGGGTATCGAAAACCTCTCGCTTATCCCCGGCAAGGCTGGTGCCGCACCGGTACAGAATATCGGTGCCTACGGCGTAGAGGCAAAGGATGCGATACGCAGTGTCGAGATGTACTTTGTCGAGGGCGGCAACTTCGCAACCCTCGCAGCCGAACATTGCGCCTTCGGCTATCGTGAGAGCGTATTCAAGCACTCATTGAAGGGGCGTGTCATAATTACGGCTATCGAAATTGAGCTGTCAAAGGTGGCAAATCCGCGACTCGGCTATGGCGATGTTATTCGCGAGGTTGAGGCGCGTGGAGGTGCTACGCTCGCCAATATCCGCGATGCGATATGCTCCATTCGTCGTTCAAAATTGCCCGACACCGCAGTTTTGGGCAATGCAGGTAGTTTCTTCAAAAACCCTGTTGTGGAGCGCGAGGTGGCAGAGAAGCTGCTCGCTGAATATCCCGATATGCCGCACTACCCCACTGCCGAGGAGGAGAAGATAAAGCTCGCCGCAGGATGGCTTATCGACAAATCGGGATTGAAGGGCTACAAGGAGGGCAATGTCGGCGTACACGAGCGTCAGGCGTTAGTTTTGGTAAATCTCGGAGGTGCTACGGGTAGTGAGGTTATAGCCTTTGCGCACAAGGTTGTAGCAACAGTCAAAGAGAAGTTCGGCATCGAGATTTCACCCGAAGTAAATGTTTTATAGAAACAAATTGACAATTGATGTATTAAACATCTTAGACATAAACTAAAAAATTAGAGGTGATTTAGGAGATTTTGTGCGTTGTTAGGCGGTGAGTGCGCGGCATAGTAAGCCTATGTGAGCAACTCAACGACCGACACAAGGTGCAAAATTTACAAATCAGAATAATTTTTACTATGCAGACCGAAGCATTATTAAAAGCATTTGAGAAGTATGTCGAGCGACACGAGCTATTCTCGCACGAGGATAAAATCTTGCTCACCGTATCGGGAGGTGTCGATTCGATGGTTATGCTATCTATATTTGTTCGCCTTGGCTACAAGGTGGTGGTGGCTCATTGCAATTTCGGGCTGCGAGGCAAGGAGAGCGACGAAGATACCGAGATGGTGCTGCGCGAGTGCGAAAAGTTAGGCATCGTATGTCACACTAAAAACTTTGACACCTTGGGCGAGATGGCTCGCACAGGAGACTCGATGGAGATGACTGCACGCCGCCTGCGCTACGCTTGGTTTAACGAGTTATGCCAAACGGAGGGGTGCGCTGCAATTGCGGTGGCTCACCACGCAAACGACTCCATCGAGACATTTTTCATCAATCTACTACGAGGTACTGGATTGCGTGGTTTGACTGGTATCAATCGCCAATATGGGCGTGTGGTGCGACCTCTGCTCTACGCTACTCGCAAGGATATCTTGGAGTACGCTGTGCACAACCATATACCATATCGCGAGGACTCCTCAAACCGTTCGACAAAGTATCTGCGCAACAAAATCCGTTTAGGGTTGCTGCCGCTATTGCAGGAGATAAACCCAAAGTTTACGGCATTGATGCGCGGCAACCTCTACCGCTTGAACGATGCGCAGCTATTTATTGATGCGGCGATTGACCATATCCGCAAGGTGGCGATGCACAGCGAAAATGGCATCGACACTATCGAGGTGGGAGCCATAGATGCGATGTATCCGCGCGACTTCGTTATTTACGAGTTGCTGAACTCCTCGTACGGCTTCAAGGGCGATGTTGTCGAGGAGTTGAACAAGGCTCTCAAACGCGGTGTAACAGACCGTAGATTCTATTCGCGCGACTTCGTGGCACACCTCGACAGAGGTAATATTATGGTTGCTCGCATCGAGGAGGAGGATGATTGCGAGGTGATTGTCGAGCGTGACGATATGCGCAGCTACTGCGGAAACTCGGTGCTCTACTACGAGCATACAGACATAGATAATGTAAACGAGTATCATCTGCCGAGCGATGTGGCTCTTATCGACGAGTCGAAGTTGCAATACCCGCTTCGCTTGCGTCGTTGGCGTGAGGGGGATACCTTTATTCCATTCGGTATGGCTGGTAGAAAGAAGGTGGGCGACTACCTCACCGACCAAAAAGTTCCCGTCGTGGAGCGTAAACGACAATTTGTATTGGTGTCGGGCGAGGAGATTGTATGGGTGGTAGGTCGCCGTACAGACGACCGCTTCCGCATAGGGGCTGGCACCGAAAATATATTAAAAATCACCAAACACTCGATTTAACAAGATATGGCAGAGAAGGTTACATTTGCCTCGTGCGATGCCGAATTTCATCGCTTGATGAGCGATATCAAGGCTCGAAAGTTCGCTCCTATCTACCTGCTTCACGGCGAGGAGCTATACTTCATTGACGCCCTGTGTGACGCTTTGAGCGAGGGCATTATGGATGAGTCGATGCGTGCTTTCAACCAGATTGTCATCTACGGCAACGACACCGACGGAGGTACAGTGGCGAGCTACTGCCGACAGCTTCCGATGATGGGCGAATACGAGGCTATTATTGTCAGAGAGGCGCAACAGCTCGAAAAGATAGAGTTGCTCAACGCCTACGCCGCCTCGCCACAGCCATCGACAATATTGGTTTTGTGCCACAAGGGCAAGGCGATGGACCGTCGCACACCACTCTACAAGAGCATCAAGGCGAAGGGTGTGGTCTTCGACTCCATCTCGCCACGCGACTACGAGGCGGAGAAATGGTTGTCGGGATTTGCCGCTACGAAGGGGTTAAAACTCGACTCTGCATCGAGTAAAATTTTGGTGGCACATCTTGGCGTCGATATCTCGAAAATCAGTAACGAACTCGAAAAGATGATTGTGTCGTTACCAAAGGAGCGCACGACAATTACCCCTGAGGATATCGAAAATCATATCGGTATTTCGCGCCAATTCAACAACTTCGAGTTGAGTAATGCGGTACTCGACCGCCAGCTCGAAAAGGCGTTACGCATAGCTCAGTATATGGGCGAAAATCCAAAGGCCTATCCGCTTCTATTGAGTGTAAAGGTGTTGTTCGACTCGTTCCGCCAGCTCTTTACATACAATTATATATGTTGGGATTCGCGTCGCCGAGGTGTCGCAATGCCCGACCAGAGCGAGCTATGCCGCGCTATGCGACTCAACTCGCCATACTTTCTGAAAGAGATTACACGCCGTGCGCCAATGTGGCCTAACAATAAGGTCTTCAAAATTATCGGCTTGTGTGCCGAGTACGACGCCAAGAGCAAGGGTATCGACGATGGTGGAGCCTCGAATGGTGAGCTACTGCGCGAGTTTATTATGAAGATTATGATGATGTAGAGGTGGCCTATATCTACGAATATATCCGCACGAAAGGCTACAAGCCTATACACTTCGAGGAGCACTACACGCGACTTGAAGAGCTTGCTAACACACTCTTCTCGAACGGTACAAACCTCAACAAAGAGCAGTTGTACAGTCGCATTGCGGAGGTGTTGCGCAATAACGGATTCTCACCCAACACCATCAATGCCGTATCAGTGAAGTGCTACGACAATGGCGATATCGAGGTGGAGCCTATCGAATATCTCTACAACAACTTCTCGTTGCGTGCACTGCGCCCACAAGGCTTTATCGTGCAGGTGTCGGGCGAACCTATCGTACAAAACACATCGGCAAAGATGGCGCTGCTCGAACTCAACCACGCAACCGCGCAGAGATTGGATATAGGCATTCCTGTATGGGTAAACGAAGCAGGAGAGGTTATAGCCATTGACGGCGCACCCGTAGTTGCGGTATTGGATAACGAGATTAGGTTTTCGAGAATGGGCGAGGGCGTAGAGTTCGACCTTGCCTACGATGCTGTCAAGAGGATAAATCACAAGGCAACCAAAGGGGCAATAATGGTCGAGGAGCTCTCTATGACCAAGGAGTTGCTCGCTATCGACTATCGCGGCATTACCGCCATTGCCGGATACGGCGAACATCTCTATATGGATATCACAGCCGAGCGTATCGCCAAACAGATAGCTTCAATCGAAGAGTAGCTTTTTTTTCTAAAAAAATATTGTTTCAATAAGATTTTTCACTATATTTGCACTTAGTTAGAAAGCGTAGGTTTAAAAATCCCCGCCCCGATTTTTTCGGGGGGGGGATTTTCGGCTTTAAATTATTGATTTACAATTGGTTACATAGGTTAATGAGCATTTTTTAATGACACACACACTTTTATAACACACACTTTTATTATTAATTTTTAATTTTCACACACTATGAAAAAGCTATTTTTATCGCTTGCTGCAATCGTGGGATTGTTTGCAGTGTCGTGTACAACCGATGCAACATCGGATGTGCAAGTAGTAGGTGAGGAGGGTGTTGTAAACTTCACACTCCAAGCACCGACATTGGGTTCGCGTGCTATCAATGATGGTAAGAAGGCTACTGAGCTGACTTATGCTGTCTATGATGCAGCGTGGACACTCCTCAAAAAGGAGACCGTTTCATTCGAGAACGGCTCGCTTGTTAAGGAGCTTTCGCTTCGTCTTGTGAAGAACAAGACCTATAACTTCGTATTCTGGGCTCAGGCTCCGGGTAAAGGTTACTACACCGCTAACCTTGGCAATCTTGGTGATGCAACAGTAACACCTACTGTAACAGTTAATTATGCTGCTACCGATGAGGCAAACGACGACACTCGCGATGCTTTCTTCGGCAAGAAGTTGGCTCTCACAGTTAATGGCACTGTAAACGAGACCGTATATTTGAAGCGCCCATTTGCGCAGATTAACTTTGGTACAGCAGACACAGCAGATGCAAAGGCTGTAGGCCTCGATATTCGTGCTACTGGCGTAACCACCAAGTTCACTGCTCAGGCATACACAACCCTCAACTTGGCTAATGGCACAGTTGATGGTTTGACAACTGTAACATACGCAGCAGCAGCTCTTCCATCGGAGGAGACCACCTTCACAACAAAGGAGGGCGACACCTACGATTGGTTGGCAATGAACTATCTTTTGTGGCCAGACCCAGAGGTAGAGACCAAGGAGATGTCGCTTGCAACATGTACAATGACAATCTCGGCAACTGGTCAGACCGACATCGTTGTAGAGGTACCACAAGCACCTGCACGCCGCAACTGGCGCACAAATCTCGTTGGCTCGCTCCTCACAGAGCAGGGCAATATCAAGGTTGAGATTAAGCCTGTACCAGAGGACGAGTACAATGTTGGTT
>SUZP01000012.1 GCA_015059865.1 Rikenellaceae bacterium
ACCTTGCAACTTTGGTTACTTCTAACATTGCAAACGCAACTGTAAAATAATTTTACAGCATAATTTTAGGGTAGAGGTCTTTGACCGAAGCCTAATGATAATAGAGATGCGCTCCCCGAAATCGAGGAGCGCATCTTTTCTAAAAAATATGTATTGACAAAGGGGTTTCGATGTTGTATATTTGCACCGAAAATCCCTTTTAATTATGAAAAAATTTCTACTCATCTATGCGATGGGGGCGACACTGCTTGCCATCGCTTGCGGTGTTATACTGCACCGCACTCATCGTGAGGTCGCACGACTTCGCAACAACAACGAGGCTCTCACCACCGAGACAACCCTCTATCGCACACGCCTCGACGAGTCGGCAGCTTCGGTCGTAGCCCTGCAACACAAACTCAAAGAGTATCGCGAACAACACGCGCACGACACCAAGCGGATAAAGGCTCTTGGCGTACGCCTACGGCGTGTAGAGAGTATAGCTACCGCAGCCTCACAAACAAAAATCGAGACTGTAACTCCTCTGCACGACACCTTATTTCTCGACCGTCTGCTCCCCGACACCGCCTCAATATTTCGTTGGAGCGACAATTGGGTACGCATCGAGGGTACCATCCGCAATGGCAAGGCTGAATGTCGTATCGAGAGTATCGACACCCTTCGTCAGGTGATACATCGTGTACCGCGCAAATTTCTATTTTTCCGCTACGGCACCAAGGCCATACGACAAGAGATAATCTCCTCGAACCCTCACACGCGCATCGTCTACGCGGAGTATATCGAACTGCCTAAGCGACAACGCAAGAGATAAAAAGAGTGGAGGAGCGATTATTCTGTCGCTCCTCCACACTCCTTATTATATCGCAAAACTACTTTGCAGGCTCAGCCTTAACCTCCTCAGCAGCAGGTGCTACCTCCTCAGCAGGAGCCGCAACAGCAGCTGGCATAACATCGAGAAGCTCAACCTCGAACTCCAAAGCCTCGTTAGGGCCAATCAACTGACCTGCGCCACGACGACCATAAGCCAACTCAGCAGGGATGTAGAGCTTAATCTTACCACCTGGGCCAACGAGCTTCATACCCTCAGTCCAACCCTTGATAACACGGTTGAGTGGGAACTCGATAGGCTCATCCTCTTCAAGAAGGTTGCCCTTCTCGTCGAACATACCTGGGCGCTGTGCGCGAATCATCTCTTGCTGCTCCTTCGAACGGTCCTCGAAACGCGAAGCGTCGAACACTGTTCCATCCTGCAAACGACCAACATAGTGTACTCTAACTGTATCAGCATCCTCCTTTGCGGCACGCTCCATATCACCAGACTTGATAACCTTGTAGAGCAAGCCACTCTCGGTCTTCTTCACGCCAAAGCCCTTCTCCTTCTTTTCGAGCCACTTAGCCGAACGCTCAGCAATCTCAGCTGGGCGAACAACCATAAAGTAATTCTGCAAGAACATCATAATATCCTGCTCCGAAATCTCGGTGCTACCCTGATAAGCATCCTCCAAACCTTTGAGAGTCCAATAGTACTGGATAGGGAACTGGCTCTTTGCAACATTTGTACCGATATCGTTACCGAAAGCATACGAAATATCCTCGCACTCCTCTGCGTTAGTGAAGAAGTTGAATGTAGCAGTCGAGTCAGCCAAGAGAGTCTCCTGCTGTGCAGCACGACGCTCAGGGAGAGTCTGGCTGAAGAATGTGCGAAGAAGCTCAATCGACTCCTCGTGAGCCTGCTTCGACTTGTTGGTCAAGCCACCTTTGAGACCACTCTTTACGCTCTCAATGTCGAATGGAACATCGCTGAGCTGCATTCTGATACTATTACCGATGTTTGCTCCGAGGCAGTACGACAACGAGTCCAAAGTTGCGGTGTCGCCCTCTACAATTTTAACGCCCTTGCTATTTCCGCAAGAGACAACCAATGCAGCACAAGCAAGTGCAGCAATTGCCATAAATGTCTTTCTCATAATCTTTTACTATTTTGTTTGTTTAAGAAATTCTTTTATTCTGTTTACAAATCGCGCAAAGATAACGAAAATTTATAATTATTCGTACACCTGCTACCTATTATATTTAATATCAAGTATCTTGACATCGTAGTTGAGCATAACATTCGCACCTATGCCGAGCTCCTTGTTACCCTCCACATCGTATGCCGTCTTCGATGGCAACCAAGCATTGAAGGTCGCGCCATTGCCCGCCATCTTTACAACCTCCTGCAAACCACTCACAAGGTTGCGATAGGAGTCACGCAGGGTGTCGGCTTCGACAATTACGCGCCCCTGCTCATCGGTGATTTTATATGCGATTTTCACAGTGTCGCGCATCGACATATAGCCCGAATGGCTTTGGTCGCCAAGTTCTATAATCTTGTAAGTCACACCACTACGAGTACGAACATACTTACGGTCGCGCTTGCTTAAATCGGTCAAATATTGCTCTTGGTAGGCCTTTGCCTTCTCGTGTACGAAGTAGGTCTTCTCGGCGAGGTAGAAGTCACGAGCCTCCTCCAAGGTCATCTTGGCAGAGCCGTTATAGACATCACGAATTGCCGCACACACAGCCTCGACATTGAGCGTAGAGTCCATCTCCATAAGCGAGTGTCCAACATTCAGACCTATTACATAGGAGAGAGTATCAGCATCGCCACCAAGTTTTGCCGTACGCTTTCCGCACGAGAAAAGGGCACCACCAAAGAGGAGTACCACCACAATATATTTCACCAATTTAGCCATAATATCACAATCGAATACTCTCTATTTTTTCGAGATATCCAAGCGACAAAAATACAAAAAATATTATAAAAATGTTACAACCACGCACGAAACCAACTATATTTGTGCTAAATTTGCACTAATAAAGCCATTTTTATCTACTATGAAGGTAGTTGTTGATAGGGACATTCCTTTCATACAGGGTATATTAGAGCCTTTCGCTGAGGTAGAATACATTGCAGGTCGCTCCTTTACAAAGGAGGTCGTTTGCGATGCTGACGCCCTTGTTGTGCGAACACGAACTCGTTGCAATAGCGACCTGCTCGAAGGTTCGCGCGTGCAGTTTATAGCCACAGCAACCATAGGCTTTGACCATATCGACATTGACTACTGTCGCCGCCACAATATCGCCATTGCGACCTCGGCAGGATGCAATGCAAGAGGCGTATTGCAATGGGTATCAGCAGCTTTGGCACTACTTGCCAAACGCGATGGATTTATCCCACAGCAGCGCACATTAGGCATTGTAGGTGTAGGAAATGTCGGCCGCCTTATCAAGGAGTATGCCGAGGCGTGGGGCTTCCGTACAGTCTGCTCCGACCCTCCGCGCGAGGAGCGCGAACATCTCGGTTTTGTCTCGCTCGAAGAGGTTTTGCAACAGGCCGATATCGTTACGCTTCACACGCCCCTCAACGACACAACGCGACACCTCATAAACAGCGAAAACATCGCACTTCTCCATTCGGGCGCAACGCTTATCAACGCCTCGCGCGGAGAGTGTGTCGCTACTGAGGCTACACGCCGCAACGATCTAACATACATTACCGATGTCTGGGAGAACGAGCCAAACATAGAGGGCGATTACCTTGCAAAATCGATTGTTGCAACACCACATATCGCCGGTTATTCGGCTCAGGGCAAGGCCAATGCCACAGCCTTGGCGGTGCAGGCCTTGGCACAGCACTTCAACCTACCTCTATTAGGTTGGCGACCTATCGAAGTGGAGGCGGTGATGCCAAGGTCGATTTCGTGGGAGGAGATGTGTTCCACAATCGAGGAGTACTGCAACCTCGAAAATGAGAGCAACACGCTCCGCAACAACCCCGAACACTTTGAGTCGCTCCGCAGCAACTACCACTACCGCGGAGAATACTTTTAAGATAGAGAGTAGTTAGTAGTTAGTAGTGAGTAGTGAGTTGTTGAAAAAATAACTTTTAACTTTTAGTTTTTAACTTTTAATTTATTTACTACCTTTGCGCCGTTATGAAGGGTATTTTACATATCATATCACGCCTATTTGGTGCTGAACGAGCCCACTCGTGCGCAATATTTTTGTTGCGTATTGCCGACAAATTGCCTATGGCAAAGTGGTTGCTACACAAGATTTACGCCACCGAGGATACCGCCTTGGAGCGTGAGGTCTTTGGTATGCACTTCCGCAATCCAATTGGCTTAGCTGCGGGTTTCGACCGCAATGGCGAGGTCTTTCGACCATTGTCGGCTCTCGGCTTCGGATTTGTGGAGATTGGCACCGTTACGCCACGACCACAACAAGGAAATCCCAAGCCGCGCATCTTCTCACTTCAAAACGATAAGGCCATAATAAACCGCATAGGACTTGCGTCAAAGGGCTTGGAGGCTGTGATAAACAATTTGCGCCACGACCACAAGGGCATAATCATAGGTTGCAACATCGGTAAGAACACCGTAACGCCGCCCGAAGATGCTCCGATGGACTATCTGCGTGTATTCCGCAACCTCTACCAGTACATCGACTACTTTGCCGTGAATGTGAGTTACAACACCACGCACAAGCAGTATGTACCTCGCACACGCGAGAGCATAATGAGAATATTGGAGCCTCTCTTCGACTTTCGTAGAGGGCAAAATCAGTATCGCCCGATACTACTGAAAATATCGCCTGACTTGACCAATGAGGAGATAGATTTGATGACCGACATAATGGTCGATACGCCCCTTGATGGCATTATCGCCACCAACGCTACAACCCATCCTCAGGAGCTCACAACGCCGCAGGAGGAGCTGCGCAAGGTGGGCATCGGAGCTGTCAGCGGCTCGCCTCTCACCGAGCGAGCTATCGAGGTGGTGCGCCGCATCTATGAACGATGCAACGGTACCTATCCTATCATCGGTGTCGGTGGTCTGATGACAGGCGAGGATGTAAAGCGTATGATGGAGGCAGGAGCAACCCTCGTGCAGGTATATACGGGATTTGTATATAATGGAGTAGGCTTCGCCGGCGATTTGTGCAAGAGCCTTATCGCGCCCGAAGTTACCCAGCCTTCCGAAACTTCCGAAACGGATAATCAATAGAGGATGAAAGCTACAATTATAACCATTGGTGATGAGATTTTGATAGGTCAAATTCTCGACACCAACTCGCGCTACATTTCGCGTGCTTTGAATGCACACGGTATAGTCGTTGCCGAACGCACCTCAATCGGCGATAGGCGCGACCAGATAGTCGCAACACTCGACCGCGCACTCGCCGAGAGCGACATCGTAATCATCACAGGAGGCTTAGGTCCAACAAAAGATGACATCACGAAGCACACCTTATGCAACTACTTCGGCTCGATAATGCGCTATGACGAGGTCGAGGCGGAGCATATCCGCACGCTACTCGCGGCACGCAACATAGCCTTCAACGAGCTCAACCGAGGGCAGGCAATGGTGCCCGAATGTTGCACCGTATTGCACAACGCTCACGGCACAGCTCCCGGTATGTGGTTTGAACATAACGGGCGCGTTGTGGTGTCGCTACCGGGCGTTCCATTCGAGATGCAACACCTCATCGATGAAGAGGTTATGCCACGACTCAAAGCACACTTCGACTTGCGCGAGATAGTACATCGCACGATGATTACCTTCGGCATTGCCGAGTCGATTTTGGCGGAGCGCATTGCGCAATGGGAGGATGCTCTGCCCGAATATCTCCACCTCGCCTATCTCCCTGCGCCAAATGTGGTGCGATTGCGATTATCAGCCTACGAGGTTGAGGGCAAGGAGGTGCGCCACGAGATTGACCGACAGTTCGCAACGCTGCGCACCATCATCCCCGACAATATTGCAGGCTTCGAGGATGCCTCAGTTGAGGAGTTGGTGCATAATATCCTTATCGAGAGGGGCGACACGCTCGCCGTAGCCGAGAGTTGCACGGGCGGTACGATAGCCTCGAAATTTACTGCACAAGCGGGCGCATCGGCCTACTTCCTCTGCGGTGTAGTGTCGTACAGCAACGAGGCAAAGTGCAATGTTTTGGGTGTAAATCCGAGAGATATAGAGCAGTATGGCGCTGTATCGGAGCAAGTAGCCAAGGCTATGGCTGAGGGCGCACGAGTCGTTTCAGGGGCAAAATTTGCCATTTCAACGACTGGCATTGCGGGACCAACGGGAGGCTCGGCCGAGAAACCTGTCGGCACGGTGTGGATTGGTGTGGCGACACCCGAAAAGAATTTCGCCGTGTTAAAGAATTGTGGCACAGACCGTTCCCAAATTATATCGCGAGCTACGGCATACGCTATCGCCTTGTTGTACGAGGAGATTAAATAGCACCAACAGCGTTTTATACATAGTATAAGGGGCGATTTTACATCGCTCCTTATTTTGTTTTACTCCCCAAATTTTATTACCTTTGTGCAACTTTTTCGGGAGATTGTTAGCTCTATAACAGAAATACAACAACAAAAAATAGATAATATGACAAAAAAATTACTTTCAGGTTTGATGCTTTGCCTTATTGCAACTCTTCCATTGGTGGGTTGCAAGAAGGAGACCACAAAAACAAAGCGCACTCGTGAGTACAACGCGATGATTCTCCAAACTGCATCGCGCAAGCTCAGTTCGACCTACTCGGCAACAATCCGAGGTAAGCAGGATGTCGATATCCGCCCAAAGGTGCAGGGCTACATCACCGACATCAAGGTTAAGGAGGGCTCGATTGTTCGTCAAGGACAGACTCTCTTCGTAATCGACCAAGTACCTTATCAGGCTGCTCTTGCTACGGCAGAGGCAAATGTTGATGTAGCAAAGGCTCAGGTCGATGCAGCCGAGCTCTCGGCTACAAGTAAGGAGAAGTTGTTCGAGCAGAACATCATCTCGGACTTCGACCTCCGTATGGCTCGCACAACATTGGCAAGTGCTAAGGCTCAGCTCGCACAGGCTCGCGCAAATGAGCTCACTGCAAGTAACAACCTCTCCTACACCTTGGTAAAGAGCCCAGTTGATGGCGTTGTCGGCACACTCCCATTCCGTGTCGGCACACTCGTAAGCCCTTCGGACTCGACACCTATGACCTCGGTGTCGGATAACTCGGAGATGTATGTCTACTTCTCGCTCAGCGAGAGTCAGGTATTGTCGCTCAAACGCCAATATGGTGCACTCGAAAATGCGTTGCAGGAGTTGCCAATGGTGCAGTTGCAGTTGAGCGATGGTACAATCTACTCGGAGAAGGGGCGTATCGAGGCTATTTCGGGTATTATAGACCCTACGACAGGCTCGGTAACTATTCGCGCTAAGTTCCCTAACAAGAAGCGCCTGTTGCTCTCGGGTGGTTCGGGAACGATTCTCCTGCCTCACCGTCAGGAGGGCTGCGTGGTCATCCCTCAGCAGGCTACATTCGAGGTGCAGGACAAGGTATACGCATATAAGGTGGAGAATGGTACTGCTAAGGCTACCATCATCGGAGTCTTCGAGATTAGCAACGGTAAGGAGTATATCGTCGAGTCAGGCCTGATGGAGGGCGACACCATCATCATCGAGGGTATCGGCTTGTTGCGTGACGACACTCCTGTAAAGATTAAGGAGTTTGTAAACCTCAAAAAGAGATAGGAGTAACCTCAAAATAAGGAGAAACAGAGATGAATATTAAAACATTTATCGACCGCCCTGTACTATCGTCAGTGATATCTATTGTCGTAATCATTGGCGGACTCATAGGCTTGGCCGTCTTGCCTATCGAGCGATATCCAAGTATTGCGCCTCCTACTATCAATGTATCGGTATCATACCCGGGTGCGAGTGCCGAGACCATTCAGAAGAGTGCCATCGTACCACTCGAAGAGGCTATCAATGGTGTGGAGAATATGACCTATATGTCCTCCACAGCCACAAACAACGGAAATGGTAATATCACCATATACTTCAAACAGGGTACAAATGCCGATATGGCAGCTGTCAATGTGCAGAACTGCGTATCGCGTGCTACACGACAGCTTCCGTCGGAGGTTGTCGAGGCGGGAGTTACCGTAAAGAAGCGACAGACAAGTGTCTTGGAGCGTGTTGCACTCTATAGCCCAAACGGCTCCTACGACCGTACATTTATCGTAAACTACATCAAGATTAACCTCGTACCTGCAATTTCGCGTATTCCGGGTGTAGGAGATGTGGATGTGCGAGGCTCTGACTACTCGATGCGTATATGGCTCAAACCCGATATTATGGCTCAATATAAGTTGGAGCCTGCCGACATCTCGGCTGCTCTCGGTGAGCAGAATATTGAGGCTGCAACCGGCTCGTTTGGTGAGAGTACAGACAATACCTTCCAGTATGCAATGCGATACAAAGGTCGCTTGGAGAAGATTGACGAGTTCGAAAATATCGTAATCCGTGCTCTTCCTAACGGTGAGGTATTGCGACTCAAAGATATTGCCGACATCGAGTTAGGAACTCAGAATTACCAATATGTTGGAGAGGTAAATGGCTCCCCGGGTGGAGAGTTTACAATCTATCAAACACCCGACTCGAACGCTACCGAGGTTATCAAGAAGATTGACGCCTACCTCGAAGAGGCTCGCGAGAGCTTCCCTGTCGATTTGGAGTTGGTGGTTTTGGAGAGTGCCAACGACTTCCTCTTCGCCTCGATTTACAATGTTATCCGCACACTCTTGGAGGCTATCGTGCTGGTAACGCTCGTAGTATTTATCTTCTTGCGCGACTTCCGTTCGACGATGATTCCGCTTATCGGTACTATCGTCTCGATTATCGGAACATTTATGTTCCTCTTCTTCTTTGGATTTAGTATCAACCTCCTCACACTCTTCGCGTTAGTGTTGTCGATTGGTGTCGTAGTGGATGATGCTATTATCGTGGTGGAGGCGGTGCACTCAAAGCTCGACTTGGGTTACAAGTCGGTCTACAAGGCTACGGTGGATGCTATGGAGGGTATCACCTCGGCTATTATCACCTGTACGCTCGTCTTTATGGCGGTATTTATTCCGGTATCGTTTATGGGTGGTACTTCGGGTATCTTCTACACACAGTTTGGTATCACAATGGCTGTGGCTGTGGGTATCTCGGCGCTGAATGCCTTGACACTCTCGCCTGCATTGTGCGCTATGTTGCTCAAACCGAAGGATGTGAACGGCAATCCAGTGAAGATGTCGTTTGCTAAGCGAATGAGTTTGGCACTCGATAGTTCGTTCAACGCCATCTGCAAGCGCTATCTTCGTGGTGTAACATTCTTCTTGCGCCATCGTTGGTTGAGTCTATCGCTATTGGTTGTAGCGTGCGTTCTCTTGGTGCACCTAATGAACACCACAAAGACAGGACTTATCCCTCGCGAGGATGTGGGAACGCTTCGTATCGATGTCTCGACTCCTCCGGGAACATCCCTCTCGCAGACAATTCGCGTTATGGACCGCATCGACAACGATATCATCAAGGATATCGAAGAGGTGCACGCCTATGGTCGAACAGCAGGATATTCGATGACGGGAGGAGCAGGTGCTTCGCACGGAAATATCGTACTTCGACTCAAACATTGGGATTTGCGAAAGGGCAAGGAGCATAGCGTTGTGGCTGTACAAAACCGCGTGAAGGAGTATAGCGATTCGTTCAACGATGCAACAATCTTCACCTCGACACCTGCGATGATTCCGGGATTTGGTGCTGCGGGCGGTTTCAATATGTATGTTCAAGATAGAAAGGGTGGTACAATCGAGGAGTTGGCACAAGTGACCAACGACTTCCTTGCAGCACTGCGTCAGCGACCTGAGATTGGCAGAGCTCACACCTCGTTCAACCCGCGCTTCCCTCAATACCAGATTGAGGTTGATGCAGTGAAGTGTAAGCGTGCAGGAACAACCACAAAGGCAGTATTGAATGTCTTGAACGGATACTACGGAGGTATGATGTCTACGCGATTTAACCGCTTTACCAAGCTCTATCAGGTGCGTATACAGGCTCACCCTCAGTATCGTGCCGACCGTCAAACCTTGAACAATATCTTCGTGCGCATTGGCGATGATATGGCACCGGTAAGTCAGTTCGTAACGCTCGAAAAGATTTACGCGCCTGAAAACCTCGCACGATTTAATATGTTCCCTGCTATTAGTATCAATGGTCGCTCGGCCGATGGTTACTCTTCGGGAGATGCCATCAAGGCGGTGCAGGAGGTTGCAGCTGAGGTGTTGCCTATGGGATATGGCTACGACTTTGCAGGTATTGCTCGCGAGGAGGCGACAAGTACAAGCAATACGACGATTATCTTCGTCATCTGCTTCTTGCTTATCTACCTCATCTTGGCGGCCTTGTACGAGAGCTACATCGTGCCATTGGCTGTAATCCTCTCCGTTCCATTCGGATTGATGGGCTCGTTCCTCTTTGCCCGAATGATGGGACTCGAAAACAACATCTACTTGCAGACAGGTCTGATTATGCTTATCGGTCTGTTGTCGAAGACTGCTATCCTTATCACCGAGTTTGCAGGCGAAAACCGCGCTAAGGGTATGAGCATTGCTCGCGCAACCTATGTGGCTACGAAGGAGCGTTTCCGCCCTATCTTGATGACCGTCTTGACAATGGTTATCGGTATGATTCCTCTGATGTTCGCCACAGGCGTAGGTGCCAACGGTAACAACACTATCGGTGCTGGCGTTGTCGGTGGTATGGTTATAGGAACATTGGCTCTATTGTTCATATTACCTGTACTATTTACCATTTTCCAGTGGTTACAGGAGAAGGTTAAACCAATAAAAACTATCGAAAAGGAGTAGTGATGATGAAGAAGATTGTTTTAATATTGAGTATCGCAACTCTCTTTACAAGTTGCTCTATATACAAGAAGTATAGTCGCCCTGAGGAGATTTCGACCAACAATCTCTATGGCAATATCGAGAGGGGTGATACAATCACTATGGCCGATGTGTCGTGGCGTGATTTCTTTACCGATAAGCACCTGCAAGGCTACATTGAGCAGGGATTGAAAAATAATATCGATATGCGCCTTGCTGCCGAGCGTGTTTCGCAGGCGGAGCTTGCATTGCAGAGTGCAAGGTTGGCCTTCATTCCATCGTTCAGCTTCGAGCCGTCGGCAAGTGTAAGTCTTGCGCCACAATCGGCACAATACGCCTACACTCTACCCGTAAAGGCGAGCTGGGAGATTGATATTATGGCGCGCAACATCAACGCCAAGCGTCGTGCTGAGGCCTCGTTGGAGTACAACAAGCTCTATCGTCGCAGCGTGCAGACTGCTCTCGTAGCGGCTATTGCGAACAACTACTACACACTGCTGATGCTCGATGCGCAACTTCGCATCTCGCGCTCGACCTCTGCATCGTGGAAGGAGAATGTCCGCACTATGAAGGCGATGAAGGAGGCGGGTATGACCAACGCAGCCTCTATCTCGCAGACCGAGGCGAACAGCTGCTCGATTGATGCCTCGTTATACGATTTGGAGTACAAGTTGGTGCAGGCGCAAAATGCCTTTGCTCTGTTGCTCGGCGTTACACCGCAGGAGTTTCCTCGTAGCGAGTTGAATGGCGTAGACTTCAAACAGGAGTTGTTCGTGGGCGTACCTGCGCAGTTGCTCTCGCGTCGCCCTGATGTGCAGCAGGCAGAGTACAACTTGATGTTGGCGTTCTACAACACCAATATAGCTCACGCTAATCTCTATCCTTCATTAACCATCACAGGTGATGGAGCACTCAAAGGTCTTCCGACAAGTTGGGCTTTCTCATTCTTAGCAAAGTTGGTGCAACCTATCTTTAATGCAGGTAAAAATCGCGCTAACTACAAGATTGCTCAGTCGCAACAGCGCGAGGCTATGCTCAACTTCGAGCACAAATTGTTGGAGGCGGGTAGCGAGGTGAATACAGCCTTGGCGCAGTGTCGCTCGGCACGCAGTAAGACAGACCTTCGTATTCGCCAAATCGAAAACTTGTCGCAGGCGGTATACAGCACACGCCAGTTGATGAGCCACTCGGAGGCCACCTACTTGGAGGTTTTGACCGCACAGCAGTCGTTGCTCTCGGCTCGTCTGTTGCAGGTTTCCGACCGCTTTGAAGGTATTCAGGGTGTTATTAACCTCTATCGCGCCTTGGGCGGTGGTGTCGATACAAGCGTAGAGCCTGCCACCGAGAAAAACCCAATCTTCAAGTGTAAGAAGAGAGCCGCAAAGGAGAAGAAGGAGAAGAAGTAGTTACACCTAATATAAATAAGCAGAGGTTGGCTATAAGTAATTTAGCCAACCTCTACTTTTTGCATCTATCATCATTCGATTAGAATGGCAGGTCGTCTGCACTATCCGCAGGTACAGCTGGTGCAGCTGTTTGCTGTGCGGGTTGCTGATATGCAGGTTGAGCAGGTGCAGCAGGTTGTTGATATGCAGGTTGTGCAGGCTGCTGATATGCTGGCTGTGCAGGTGCAGCGGCAGGTTGTGAATACTCCTGCTGTGGCTGTGCATCGCTACGGCGACCAAGCAACTTCATATCTGTTGCGACAATCTCGGTGGTGTAACGCTTCTGGTTATCCCTATCTGTCCACTCGCGCGTACGCAACGAGCCCTCGATATAGAGCTGGCTGCCCTTGTGAACATATTTATCGGCTACATCGGCCAAGTTGCGCCACAATGTTACGGTGTGCCACTCGGTCTGCTCCTTTGTTTCGTTTGTCTGACGGTCGGTATAACGCTCTGTTGTTGCCAAGCGCAAACGAGCAACCTTAACGCCTGAGTCCAACGCTCTGACCTCAGGGTCCATACCTACATTTCCTACTAAAATAACCTTGTTAATCATATC
Source organism: Rikenellaceae bacterium (assembly GCA_015059865.1). Taxonomy (GTDB): domain Bacteria; phylum Bacteroidota; class Bacteroidia; order Bacteroidales; family Rikenellaceae; genus Alistipes. Next base: position 12,752 of record SUZP01000012.1, read on the forward strand.
TATCTGTTTTTCGGTTCTTCTTTTATATCTCTCTAATCAACTCCGTAAAGAGACGAGCCATACGCTCTCCCGCCTTTTTACCCTGCAACTGCACATCTTCATGGTCGCCCTTCTCGTCGCTAAGACCGCAGTTTGTAACCACCGAGACGCCAAAGCAAGGTACGCCCATATGACGAGCTACAATAACCTCTGGCACGGTAGACATACCCACAGCATCACCACCGATAGCCTTGAAGTAGCGATATTCGGCCTGCGTCTCGAATGTTGGTCCCGTAGTGCCGACATACACGCCATACTGCAACTTTATACCCTCACGCTCGGCAATAGCCGTAGCCTTGGCGCGAATGGCCGAGCTGTAACAGTCGTGCATATCGGGGAAGCGAGGCCCAAGCTCCGCCATATTTGGTCCAATCAGAGGGTTTGGCAAGAGGTTGATATGGTCGGTGATAATCATCAAGTCGCCCACACAAAACGAAGTGTTAATACCTCCTGCTGCATTCGACACAAAGAGCGTCTTTATGCCAAGCAGAGCCATTACACGCACAGGGAATGTAACCTGCTTCATTGTGTAGCCTTCGTAGTAGTGGAAACGCCCCTGCATCGCCACGACCTTACGACCAGCCACCTCGCCGAAGATAAGGCAGCCTTTGTGTCCCTCAACGGTCGAAACGGGCATATTTGGAATATCCTTGTACTCCAAACGATACTTAACATCTATACTATCAACGAAGCCACCCAAACCCGTACCGAGAATGATACCCACCTCAGGGGCGAAGTTGTTGGTTGCATTCTTAATGGCATCACAAGCCTTTAATATGTGTTCCATTATCCTTATTTTTTATATCGCTATCAATTCGTGCGAACAATTCAGCTCTTCCATCTCCAACAAAGCGCAACGCAATCTTCTCGTAGAACATCTTACGACGCAGCTCCTCAGGTATTGCATTACTATGCGCTAACTTCACAGCATCCTTCTCCGTAGTCATAATAACAGCATTTGGATACTTAATCAAAAGTTGCTGCATACGCTTCAAGTCGTTCATACGGTAGGGGTGATGGTCGTCTAAGTCGATACTATCTACCACAACATAGCGTTGTTCCAACCCTCTGTTGAAGGCCTCATTATCTCCGATACCCGACATCGCAATAACTTTTGCTCCATACTCTACCGTACCCTCTACTCCTGCAAAAACCGCGCAAGCCTGAGTTGGCTGCATACGCGAGAAGAAAATCTCTTGTGATGGTTTTTCGACCAACACCTTGCGCATCAATCGCATATAGATAGGCTTCATATTCTCAGGACATCGCGTGATAATAAAGTAGTGTGCGCGGTCGAGAGAGTCTGTCGTGTCGCGTAGCTGTCCATACGGCAGCAGATGGTCGTGTTCGACAGGTCTGTTGTAGTCTACAATTATGATATTAATTAATGGCTCGACATAGCGATGTTGGAAGCCATCATCCATAATAATCATATCGGTATCGGGAAACTCCTCCTGAATACGACGGATGGCAAAGGCGCGCTTTTCGCACACCACAACCGTAACATTCGGGAACTTACGCTTAATCTGCAACGGCTCATCGCCCACTGTGCGATAGCTATCATCGACACTAACCACACGATAGCCCTTTGTGTTGCGACCATAGCCTCGCGAAAGCACCACAACATTATTCTCCTCCGAGTAGTGCTCTACAAGCATCTCTACGGTAGGGGTCTTGCCTGTTCCACCAACTGTAATATTGCCTACACAGATGATTGGGATATCAAAGCGTTCGCTATGAAGGATATTCATATCGAAGAGCAAGTGTCGCAACTTAATTGCGGCACCATAAAACAGCGATGCTATTTTCAACAAGGCTCTCTTCATCTCTTCTCTATACTATATTCCAAGCAAAGATATAAATAATATTTTAAAATACAATATTTTAGACCTATCAAAAATTATTTCTTCTGTTTTTTTAGCTCAAAAGATATTGCAGGCGACTTGTTTTCTCCGTACAACATATTCACCGCCTTGATATTCACCTTCTCATTTTTTCGACTAACGGTGAAGATTATTGAGCTCAAACCTGACAGAGCCTTCTCTCTTCCTTTGCCCCAGCTGATGGCTAATGGCAACGAGCTTTTGTTGGTTACCTTAATGCGCTTATCTCTCCAATCAGCACCCAAATACTCCACCTCGATACTCGCCTTAAACAACTCTGTTATCAACTCCTCGCTACCCACCAACATATTGGCAAAATAGGCTATTGTACGCCTGCTTCGTAGAGCCTCCTTGATAGATGCCTCGTCGCATCTCTCTGCAAGCACAAGCGTCATATTGCGGAAATACCCATTGCCCGAATTAGGATATTCGATATCAATCAACTTGTGTATATTGGATGCAGCAATAGGGGCACATCTTTCATCAAAACACAACGGAAATAGCGCAGGATACGATTTTTGCAAATTTGCCACCTCGATAGCATCTACCAACCCCTTATCGAGCAACGGCTTGCTGTATGGCGACATCGCCACATCTTCATTATCAGCGCGACGAGGTGCATTGCAGACAATCAAAGCATCCTGACTTCGCGCGTTGCGAATTGCCGTTTCGAGATTGGTATCATAGATTGCATTGTTGTTCTTCGTGAACAGAGCGTTGTAGCTACCAAGTTTGCCACGCGTAATCTCAGCCCCCTTGACAACCATTATGCCGTATTTCTTACCCTCATTGACAGCCATATTGCCGCCAACATTGAGGTCGGATATTATACCTCGCGAATCGGGAGCAGAGTCTACAATATCAACATTTACCGCCTTATCTCCACCGCGAAATTCAGGGCGAATATAGCCACCCATATATCGCAATATCTCATTTTCACCGGGGCGATATTCAATATGGTCGGTTATCGCCACAATATCAAGTCCATCTTCCCAAGCCTCCACTACTCGTTGAGCAGGAGTCATCTCGCCATCCGAGTATATGGAGTGAGTGTGAAAATCAGCCTTGTAGACATTATATCCTTTGACCTGAGGAATTACGATATCGGTACGCCCCTCCTTTACATTTTTGGATGAAACCTTAATAGCGTTCAATTGAGCCGATGCAGAGGTGAGTGCAAGTATAGTCGCCAATAGTGATAGACCTATCTTTTTCATTTTTTTATCTCTTAAATATTGACAATCAATTATTTTAGTTTGAAGAACACCACCGGGGATTTTCTTGTGCCACACTTCATATTTGTAACCTCCAATCCAAGAAGTTTACACCCCTTATCAACCTCTATAACCGTAGCACTTAAACCCGCAACAAAACTCTCTTTACCACTCTCCCAACGGAAAGAGTATGGCAACGAACTCCTATTGGTAATCAACACTCGCTTACTATGCTGACCAACAGCGATGGTCTCAATCTCCACACACGCCTTGAAGAGCTCCGACAATAGATACTCGTTACCAATAAGCACATTGCCACAATAGGCAATAGTGCGCTTTGCAAGCAGTGCAGCCTTGATAGATTTATTATCGCACTTTTTGGAGAGTATCAGTGTCATATTGCGAAAATACTCTCTACCTGCGCCCGGAAATCGTGTAGTTATGAGGTCGTGTACATCCGAAGTGGCGATTGGAGTATAGTCATTGTTGAAACAATAGTCTATCAGATTGTTCCATATATAAAATCCGTTCGCCAACTCCATTCCATCGATAAGCCCACCATTGTAGAGATAAGCACAGTGTGCAGATTGCCTCTTTGCATACTGCGAGGAGAATTTGAATGGGTGGTTATGAAATATAAATGCACCCTGCTCGCGTGCATTGCGAATTGTCTTTTCAAGGTTGGGGTCATAGATTTTGTTGTTGTCGGTGGTAAACAAAGCGTTATAGTCGCCCTCATTACCACGAGTAATCTCCACCCCCTTGATAACCATTATCCCCAACTTCGCACCCCTCTCAGCACCCTTTTCGTAGCCAATATTAAAATCGGGCAACACTCCGTAAGAGTCGGGGGCTTTGTTTAACACATTCGTATTCACGGCCTTGCCCTCAGCCTGCAAATCCTCACGAATATACCCTTTTATGAAGGGATACATCTGACGCTCGATGCGGCGATACTCCATATGGTCTGTAATAGCAACGATATCCAAACCATCGCGCCAAGCCTCCTCCACTCGCAGAGCTGGCGAAACATCGCCATCGGAGTGGAGAGTGTGAGTATGCAAATCGGCCTTGTATACATTGTAGCCGCCAACACGAGGGATAACTATCTCTTTGCGAGTATTTTGCGTCTTGCCCAAGCCCTTAGGTGCAACGCTTGATTGCGCAAAAGCCGAACTTGCCGAGAGTAGCACAATTAGGAGAGAGAGTACATAGGTCTTCATTTTACAGCCTCTTTTTTAAGAAAAATTCCATTCTATGCAAAGATAGCATATTTTGTTGTAACCTACAAAAATATCGCTACTTAAAAATCTCCATATTAGACAATTCCTAAATTTGGATATTCAACCAATTATTCATAACTTTGTCGCTATGAAACGAACTATTTACACCATATTTTTACTCCTTGTAGCAGTGTCGATATCGGCCTGCTCCTCAAAGGAGAAAGAGGCTGAGAAGGAGCCTAATATCATATTTGGCATAGATGCTGACAACTATACCGTTGAGCGTAAAACCGTAGAGCGTGGCGAATCGTGGAGCAAGATTTTGGGCAGCTATGGCATTGGCACCCAGAAGGTATTGCGCCTTGACCAGCTGACGAAGGAGATTTGCCCACTACGAACAATTCGTTTGGGTAGTCGCTACACCACCTTTACACGCCGTGACTCCACAGCCGTAAAGCTCGACTACTTGGTCTACGAGAAGAGCCTTGTGGATTATGTGGTATTCGCCTTTGTGGGCGACTCGGTGGCGGTGCGCGAAGGTCAGCGCGAGGTGGAGATACGCCGCAAGAAGAGTTCAGCCACAATCTCGACTTCACTTTGGGGAGCTATTATGGAGGCAAACCTGCCATATTCTCTCGCTGCGGAGATGGAGGAGATATATCAGTGGACAGTCGATTTCTTTGGTATTCAGGTGGGTGACCACTTCACAGTCATCTACGACGAGAAGTTTATAGACACCCTCTCGGTGGGTGTTGGTCGCATCTGGGGAGCCAAGTTCACCCATCGCGGCAAGGAGATATACGCTATACCATTTGAGCAGGGTGGCAGATTGCAATATTGGGAGGTTGATGGAGGCTCACTGCGCAAGCAACTCTTAAAAGCACCGCTGAAATTCACCCGTATATCATCGAAGTTCTCGCACGCGAGATTTCATCCCGTATTGAAGAAATATCGCCCTCACCATGGCGTAGACTATGCTGCACCTTCGGGCACACCAGTACGCGCAGTGGCAGATGGTGTAGTTACCAAAAAGTCGTACGACAAGGCGGCCGGAAATATGCTTAAAATCAAACATCCGGGCAACCTCTCGTCGGGATACCTCCACCTGCGCGGCTTCGCCAAGGGTATCAAGGTTGGAGCGCGTGTCTCGCAAGGTCAGGTTATTGGCTATGTCGGCAACACAGGTCGTTCGACAGGCCCACACCTCGACTTCCGCTTGTGGAAGGGCTCAACACCGATAAACCCATTGAAGGTGCCGCAGAAACCTTCCGAGCCTATCTCGAAGGAGAATTTCGAAAAATTCGAGCGTGTGCGTTTTCGCGTTATGGCCGAGCTGAATGGCGAAGTGCCCGATTCGATGAAGGTTACAAACCTCGAAAACATCTAACACTCAATGGTTGATAAGCGCATAGTAGAGTTTATAAAACGGCACCATGTACTCACCCTCGCCACCGTATCGAACGAGGGCGAGCCCTATTGTGCCGCCTGCTTCTACGCCTATGACAAGGAGCGCAACCGCCTTATATTTACCTCCGATGACACTACACGACACGCGCAGGAGATGTTACAAAATCATAGTGTGGCGTGTGGCATAACCCTCGAAACTCGCATTGTGGGCAAGGTGCAGGGGGCGCAGATTTGCGGCGTGGCAGAGCGCGGAGACGAGGAGGATAGAGAGATTTACATCAAGCGATTTCCTTATGCGGCGGTCGCACCTTTGAATATTTGGGCAGTAGTACCCACATTTATAAAATTGACCGACAACACGCTCGGATTTGGCAAGAAGTTAATATGGAACAACCAAGAGTAGCCGTTATAATCGTCGCCGGAGGTAGCGGCAAGCGTATGGGCGGTGCATTGCCCAAGCAGTTCTCGCTCATTGGAGGTGAGCCGATATTGGCACGCACGATAAATGCCTTTCACAAGGCGTTGCCGGCATCGCGTATTGTGGTTGTATTGCCAGCTGAATATATTGCATTTTGGAAGAATTTTTCAGCCCGCTTCGAGGTGGCAAAGCACACCGTAGTCGAGGGCGGCAGGGAGCGATTTCATTCGGTGCGCAACGGCATCGAGGCTCTGAGCGATGCCGTGGATTTAATAGCTGTGCAGGATGGCGTACGACCCTTTGCGTCGAGGGAGCTGATACTTCGCACAGTCGCCTGCGCTGCCGAAAATGGCGCAGCAATACCCGTGGTCAAGGTCATAGACTCATATCGTATGGTCGAGGGCGAAGAGTCGCATATTATAGACCGCACGCCACTGCGCATTGTGCAGACACCGCAAATCTTCGCGGCACCCATTTTGCGTGCTGCCTACGACACCGAGTTCCGCGCGGAGTTTACAGACGATGCCTCGGTCGTGGAGTATTCGGGCGAGAAGATTTCGCTGTGCGAGGGCGAATACTCGAATATCAAGATTACAACACCTGACGACTTACTTATCGCAGAATTAAAAGTTAAAAGTTTAGAGTTAAAAGGTGGAGAAGATTTATAAACAAAAGTTTGGTCGCCACATACCCTACACATCGACTATATACCTTATAGCCTTTGTTGGGGTGTCGGTGTTGCTGGCGTTTGTCTATGAGGGCGGATATATCTCGGCTTGGTTTATATCGTTGATATTGGCTGTGTTGGCTCTGATGGTACTCTCCATTCCGCGCCGCGTGGTGGTAGACGAGGAGGGCATCGAGATACAGTGCATCGCTGAGGACACCTCACTCGCCTACGAGGATATTGCAAGCATTCGTAAGGTCGAAAAACGCGAGATGCGTTCGTGTCTGCCTATATTTGCGGCGATGGGATTTTTCGGACACTATGGTCGCTTTTTAAATCTTCGCACGATGGAGTTTGTTCACATCTACGCCTCGCGCTGGGGCAAGTTTGTGGAGATTACTGATATTGATGGCAGAAAATACTATATTTCGTGCGAGGAGCGCAACAATTTGATTGAATTTGTAGGTGACTTTATCAAACCTCACGACACAAGGGAAAACATCTAAGCCTGCGGCTAAATTAAGAATTAAGAATTAAAAATTAAGAATTATTTTTTAGTTCCTATCTATCAAAGTTTATCCTTTTAAATCGAATAGACAATCGCTTTTAGGTGGCTACCAAGATATAAACAAGTGCTATAATAGAGCTATTTTTGCGCAAAGCAAAACGCTGTCAAATACCCACACAAATCGAATAGAAAATCGCTTTTAGGTGGCTACCAAGATATAAACAAGTGCTATAATAGAGCTATTTTTGTGCAAAGCAAGGCAGCGAGTCCGCAGCATAGCAATAAATTACTATGCTATATGTGTTACCTATCCCCCAAACCCCCTTTCTGTAAAGGGGGCTTATTCATGTAAATCGATATCAAACACCCACACAAATCGAATAGAAAATTGTTTTTAGGTGGATAGATGCAAGGCAAACAAGAAGCCGAGTGCGCAGCATACTTGGGCGTATGTGAGCAACTCGGCTATCGAAGTTTAACGCAGCAGATGCCGCATAAAACGATTTTATAACGATTTTTTTGCCTTTTTGGCCATAGCCGAGGCAAACACAAAGTCATTTAACTCCTTGTTGTCGGCGTGAAGAATATCCTCTTTGGTGCCTTCCCACCACTTCTTACCCTGATGGATATAGACGATTTTTTCGCCAATCTCCATTACGGAGTTCATATCGTGGGTGTTGATGATGGTGGTGATATTGTACTCCACGGTGATATCGTGAATAAGGTTATCAATCACAATAGAGGTCTGCGGGTCCAAACCTGAGTTTGGCTCATCGCAGAAGAGGTATTTAGGGTTTAGTACTATCGCGCGAGCAATAGCAGCACGCTTAATCATACCTCCCGACAGCTCGGATGGATAGAGGTGTCCTGCGTGAGAGAGCTCCACACGCGCAAGGCACTCCTTAACGCGCTTATCCTTCTCGGCAGAGGTCTTATTGGTAAACATATCGAGTGGCAGACGCACATTCTCATATACTGTCGAGGAGTCGAGCAACGCTCCACCCTGAAAAATCATACCCACCTCACGGCGCACAGCCTTACGGTCAGCAAAAGAGAGGGCTGTGTAGTTCTTATCATCGTAGAATATGTTGCCACTATCTGGCTCGTGAAGTCCGACAAGAGTTTTCAGCAAGACGGTCTTACCCGAACCGCTTCGACCAATGATAAGGTTTGTCTTGCCCGATTCAAACTCGACCGAGATATCCTCCAAGATGGTGCGACCATCGAAAGATTTATATATGTGTTCTCCTTTAATCATACTATGTTCGCATTAACTGTGTGATGATAAGGTTTGATATCATAATAGCAATCGAGCTTGCCACCACGGCACGAGTCGAAGCACGACCTACCTCCAACGAGTTGCCTGCGGCATAGTAGCCGTAGAATGCCGAAATGGAGGTTACAAGGAAGGCAAAGACCGCCATCTTAATCAGCGAGTATGTTATCTCGCCCCTGACAAAGCAGTAGTGCAAACCCTCGATATACTCCGAAGGTAGCACAACGCCCGTCATCGCTATAATGTAGCCTCCGACCGTTCCGATTATCATACTGAATAGTGCCAACAGCGGGAAGGAGAATACGGTAGCAATAATCTTCGGCATAATGAGGTACGAGGCGGAGTTTACGCCCATAATTTCGAGGGCATCAATCTGCTCGGTGATGCGCATTGTGCCAATCTCCGAAGCGATATTCGAGCCAACCTTTCCTGCCAAGATGATGGCGATAACTGTGGAGGAGAACTCCAAGAACATCGTTTCGCGTGTGGCATAGCCAATCATATACTTCGGAATAAATGGCGACTCCAAAGTGAGTGCCATCTGCAATGTAATAACGGCACCAATAAATACCGAGATAATCGCCACCAATGGTATCGAGTTGATACCGAGAGCCTCCATCTCATTCACTGTACGGCGATAGTAGATGCCCCACTTCTCTGGGCGAGAAAAGACCTTGCCCATAAGTATCACATAGCGACCTATCGCTCCCAAAAAGCTACTTAATATTTTCATCTTTTCGCATATTCACACGACCTTACATCGGTGATAATTTAGTTTTTATCCTCTTTGACCTCCTTGAAATCGACATACTCGCCGACATCATCGCTCACACGCTGCTCAGTAGGCTCGGTTTGCACCACCGTAACCTTGCCTTCATTCTTGTTTTCGCGACGCCACCACGAGTGCTGCGACTGCTGCTGTTGCTCTCTTTCGCCAGCCTGACGACGGGCTTCATCATATATTTTTTGTTGCTGACGGCGCACGCGCCACAACACAACAAGAAGTAACAGAAGTAAAAAAGCCACAGGGAGGATAAAGATTATTGACCATGGTACAGCAACTACCAAGGTCACAATCAGCACAATAGCAAAAATATTGCGCTTCACAAAATCCCATAATTCACTCCAAAACATAAGTACACACTATTGCATATTATCTCCGCAAAGATACAAAATAATTGACAATTGGCAATTGATATTAATAGTATTTTTATTTAGTTAGTGGTTGAGAGGGCAGAGAACAGAGAGCAAAGTTGCGCCGCAGGCCTAAATCAAAACGAAAGAGTGGATATCCAAAATATCGGACATCCACTCCTATCAATAAGGGTTAATTATCAATTAAACAATACCCTGCTCCAACATTGCGCGTGCAACCTTCAAGAAACCAGCGATATTTGCGCCCTTAACATAGTTGGTATAGTCACCCTCGGCACCTGCCTTAACGCAAGCCTCGTGGATAGACTGCATGATGTAGTGCAACTTCTCATCGACCTCAGCTGCTGACCACGAAATGTGCATTGCATTCTGAGTCATCTCCAAGCCCGAAGTAGCAACACCACCTGCATTCACAGCCTTGCCAGGAGCGAAGAGGATGCGAGCCTTCTGGAATGTAGCGATAGCCTCAGGGGTACAACCCATATTCGAAACCTCAGCAACACACCAAGTACCATTTGCGAGCAACTCCTCAGCATCAGCACCTGTAAGCTCGTTCTGGAATGCGCAAGGGAGTGCGATATCACACTTCACGCTCCAAGCCTTCTTGCCAGGGATGAATGTTGCATCGGCAAACTTCTCAGCAAATGGAGCTACGATATTGCGGTTCGAAGCACGGAGCTCCAACATATAAGCGAGCTTCTCCTCGTTCATACCATTAGGGTTGTAGACAACGCCGTCTGGTCCCGAAATAGCGATAACCTTTGCGCCGAGCTCGGTAGCCTTAGTTGCAGCACCCCATGCAACATTTCCGAAGCCTGAGATAGCAACAGTAGCACCCTTCAACTCCTTACCTGCGCGGTTGAGCATATGCTCTACGAAGTACAAAGCACCGAAGCCGGTTGCCTCAGGGCGAATTAACGAGCCACCCCAAGTGAGTCCCTTACCTGTCAAGACACCTGTATTGTACTCACGAGCCAACTTCTTATACATACCGTACATATAGCCAATCTCGCGACCACCTACGCCAACATCACCTGCTGGAACATCGGTATCAGGGCCGATATTCTGCCACAACTCCCACATGAAAGCTTGGCAGAAACGCATAATCTCACCGTCACTCTTGCCTACTGGGTCGAAGTCCGAACCACCCTTTGCACCACCCATTGGGAGAGTAGTCAAGGCGTTCTTAAATGTCTGCTCGAAGCCGAGGAACTTCAACATAGAGAGGTTTACTGCCTTGTGGAAACGGATACCTCCCTTGTAAGGGCCGATAGCCGAGTTGAACTGAACTCGGTAGCCGAGGTTGGTCTGAATTTCGCCATTGTCATCAACCCATGTAACACGGAAGGTGATGATGCGGTCTGGCTCAACCATACGCTCCACAATCTTAGCCTTCTCAAACTCTGGATGCTGGTTGTAAACCTCTTCGATTGACTCCAACACCTCGCGTACCGCTTGCAGGTACTCGCTCTCACCTGGGTGCTTGCGCTCCAAGTCGAGCATAATCTCATTTACATTCATAATAGTGTAATTTTTTTAACTGTTAGGTTTGTTGTGTAAAATTTGTTGTGTGTAAATATAAATTATTAAATCTCCACTAAATTGTGTTTAATTGCGTATACTACAAGGCTCGCCGTATTGTTCGAACCCGTCTTTTCGAGGATATTGGCGCGATGCGAATCCACCGTGCGCTTCGACAAGAAGAGCTTGTCGGCAATCTCCTGTGTCGAGAGGCCTTGGCAAATGCCCAATAAAACACCCGTCTCGCGCTCGGAGAGTATCTCCGCCTCCTCGTTGCGGCGTATAGCACCCGATAAGGCCTGCATTACCGCCGTGCAGATATACTCCTCGTTATCCATCACGCTCTTGATGGCGGCAAAGACCTCCTCCACAGAGGAGTCTTTCAACAGAAAGCCCTTTGCTCCCGCCTCAATCATCATCGAGTAGTACTTCTCGTCACCAAACATCGAGAGGCAGATAACCTTCAAGTTCGGATTGCGCTCCAAGGCGGCTATCGTGGCCTTGTCGCCCGAAAGAGTAGGCATCGCTATATCCATAAACACAACATCGGCATTTATGGCCTCCTCATTGTCTAAAAACTCATCGCCATCACTCGCCTCCGCCACTACACGACACCCCTGCTTGCCATCAATAAGTCCTCGCAGACCATTGCGAAAGAGCGCGTGGTCGTCTACAAGTGCTATGCGTATCTCCTGACTCATACCTGCTTCTAATTAATCTTACGATGCCGTCTGCCACTCTTCACCTCGTTCTCGTTTGGCTCTGTGTTAATGTTCGCCACAGCCCTCATACCGCCATTCTCGCTACTGGTGATGGATATATGTCCATTCAACGAGTCGATACGCGAGGTTATATTCGATAATCCCATACCATTAGACAATACATTATCGGGGTTGAAGCCGCGACCATTGTCCGCATAGTCAAGCAAGAGAATACCGCTGTCTAATATTAACGATATGGTTATAGTTGTGCATCCTGAGTGTTTGAGCGAGTTGTTTATCAACTCACAGATAACTCTATAAGTGACAACCTCTATATCGTTATTGAAACGCTCCTTGTCGAGGTTTGTGTTGAACTCTATATCCACTGTTTGTAGTACAGATATTCGTGATATAAAGTTTTGAACTCCTTGCGCCAATCCAAAATCCATAAGAACCTGCGGCGACATATTGCTCGAAATCTCGCGTACGGAGCGAATAGCCTCGTTAATCACAAAACGACTATTCTGCAAAATCTCCTGTTGCTCGGCGCTCAACGACTCTGCCGATATTGCCGATAGCGACATCTTGGCCGAGGAGAGCAGCGGTCCCATACCATCGTGCAACTCCTTCGCAAATTGTGAGCGTGAGCGCTCTTCGGCACGCAACACAGCCGAGAGTATGCGCCTATTCATCAAAGAGCGTTGATACATCAGTCGCTCAATATGATTTACCAATCTATTGGCAAATAGTACAGCTATAACTATACAGAGCGAAATCACCACATCCAATATAAGGAAGTGTCTGATATCTACGCTGCCGTTCGAACATATCATATATAGGTGCTGACCAAACGATATGGTAAAGCCTATAATGCACAATATCCATATAACACTATATTTGGTGCGGCGGATGAGGTGTATGGCGTAACCGATAGCCAACAACTGCACTACCATTATTACAACCATCGCAACCTTTAATCCTATCCCTAACATAATAGTCTATCGGTTTCGTTATCTCTATAAAATCTTTTTCAACTGCGCCAATTGGTCGTATGCCGTCAAATCTACCTGTATAGGTACTACCGACACATATCCATTCGACAGAGCCCATTCGTCGGTATCCTCAGCCTGCGGCTCGGCATTGGCAAAGGCTCCCGTGAGCCAAAAATAGTCGCGACCGTGCGGGTCTGTGCGCTGATAAAACTCCTCGCGCCAATATCCGCGTGTCTGTCGCGATACCCGTATTCCCTTAATCTCCTCACAAGGGATATTCGGAATATTCACATTGAGACAGAGCGTACGAGGAAGCTCCTTATCCGCCAATACAGCCTCGATAATCTGTGTTCCATACTTCACCGCACCCTCAAAGTCGGCATCGAGGTCGTGGTCGGTAAGAGATAAACCAACACTTGGTATGTTGTAGAACGATGACTCGATGGCTGCGCCCATAGTTCCTGAGTAGAGAACACTTATGGCAGCATTCGAGCCGTGGTTTATTCCCGATATTGCCAAGTCAATCTTCTCATCGCGGAGGAGATGGTCGAAGGCTATCTTCACACAATCTACGGGGGTGCCGTTGAGTGAATATACCGTAACACCCTCCTCCTCGCGTACCTTGCGCAGATAGAGGGGATTGTAGATGGTTATGGCCTGACTCATACCACTTTGGGGCGAGTCGGGAGCAACAGCTATCACCTTGCCAAATTGGCGAGCAATCTCAATTGCCGTCGCAAAGCCCTTGCTACGGTAACTGTCGTCGTTTGTCAGGAAAATAACTCGCTCTTTCTCCATAAAGCATCTAATCTAAATACAAAGGTATAAAATTTTTACAAAATGGAGAACTTTATTTAAAAAAACTTTTAACTAAGCAAGCGGCGCATCCTATTAAGCGACCGCAGGGAGCGAATTTCATTCAATTCCATTAAGCACCGAAGGTGCGAGTCCTATAATGGTTGTGCCTTGACTACCTTCGGAGTTCAGACGAGAGGGATGCAAAATGCAAATATTTTGTGGGTATTTCATAATAAAAAAATGAGGTTGCTCAACAATCTTGTTTGACAACCTCTGTGCCCAGAATAGGACTCGAACCTACACGCCTCTCAGCACTCGCACCTGAAACGAGCGCGTCTACCATTTCGCCATCTGGGCATTGCGACTGCAAAGATAGCTAATTTTCTCGAATTACAACAATTTTTCTCAACTTTTAACTTTAACCTTTGCACTTTCCACTTTTTTTACTATCTTTGTTAGAGGTAACGAATATATAGACGATGTCTTCAATATATCTCCATATTCCATTCTGTAAACGATTGTGTGGATATTGTGACTTTTATCGCACCACCAAGTTGAGATATATGCCCGATGTTGTGGAGGCTATGCACGCTGAACTCTCCGAGCAGCGGGATTTCTTGCACGACAAGCACATTCGTACAATATATTTTGGTGGAGGCACACCCTCATTACTTGCTCCGTGCGAGATAGAGCGATTTGTCGAGCAAGTGCGTGAGCAGTTCGATTGCTCGGCGTTGGAGGAGATTACCATTGAGGTTAATCCCGACGATATCACCGAGGAGTATGTTGATGCATTGCGCAAGACTTCTGTCAATCGTATCTCTATGGGTGTGCAGTCGCTCAATGATGATTGTCTACGGTTTATGGGGCGACGACACTCGGCTCAGCAGGCTGTCGAGGCGGTTCGGATGTTGCAGGCGGCAGGATATAAAAATATATCTGTCGATGTTATTTTTGGCGTTGAGGGATTCGGCTCGGAGGTGCTGGCTCAAACCTTGCAGGGTACGCTATCAATGGGAGTACAACATATTTCGGCCTACCACTTAACTATTGAGGAGAGTACTCGCTTCGGGCGTATGTTGGCGCGTGGCGAGATGTCCGAAACGGAAGAGGAGCGCAGTGAGGCGGAGTTTTTGCAGGTGCATAAGGCATTGACTGAGGCGGGATTTGAGCACTACGAGGTATCAAACTACGGCTTACCAAACTATCGTTCGCGCCACAACTCCTCCTATTGGCAGGGTGTCGAGTATCTTGGAATAGGCGCAGGGGCACACTCCTACAATGGCAATGTACGGCGTTGGTGCGAACAACCTATTGAGGAGTACATCAAAGGTGTTGAATATGGCTCGGAGAGGCTGTCGGAACGCGACAAGCTTAACGAATATATAATGACCTCGTTGCGTTGCGTTGAGGGGATGTCATTGGCGAAAGTTGAGCGCGACTTTGGCATAACCGAGCGTAACAGATTGGAGCGCGAAGTGGCGAAATTAGTTTCGTCAGAGTTGGTGGTGCACGAAGAGAATAATTTGCGTATTATACCCGAAAAAATGCTCTTGTCGGATATGGTTATAGAGCAATTGATAGAGTTGTAAAAGCGCATTATTATATATATGGTATAATTTATTAAAAAATTTTAATAAATACTTGTTTTTATAGTTTTATAGTCGTATCTTTGCGGCTTGATTTAGTAATAAGCAACAAATTATCAGATGATTATGAGCGAAATAAAATTTAATCCAGATGTTTTGTTTGAGATTAGCTGGGAGGTGTGCAACAAGGTTGGAGGCATCCATACCGTAGTAGCTACAAAGGCACTGACAGCAACAAAGCAGTTGGGCGATAGATATATCACTATCGGTCCCGATTTCTCGCAGGATGGCGAGGTGTCGGAGTTTGTGGAAGATGTGATGTTGTTGAAGAGTTGGCGACAGACTCTCTACAACGATGGTATTCGTGTGCGCATTGGTCGTTGGAATGTTTGCGGCAATCCAATAGCTATACTTATTGACTTCACCACTCTCTTTGCAAGCAAAGATGATGTGTTGAAGGAGTTGTGGGAGACCTACAAGGTAGACTCTATTTCGGGACAGTGGGACTATGTTGAGCCTGTATTGTTTGGATACTTGGCAGGCAAGGTTATCGAGTCGTATGTCGATAACTTCTGCACTACTACCGAGAAGGCTGTGGCTCACTTCCACGAGTGGATGACCTGCTCAGGAGGTCTTTACTTGCGCAAGCATTCGCCATATATCGCTACGGTGATGACCACCCACGCTACGGTTATGGGGCGTTGCATTGCCGGCAACAACCTTCCGTTGTATGGCAACTTGGAGCAGTTTAACGCCGACGACTTGGCTCGTCAGTTTAATGTCGTTGCAAAGCACTCTATCGAGAAGATTGGTGCCAAAAATCACGATGCATTCCTCTCGGTGAGCGACATTACAGCTCGCGAGTGCACTCACTTGCTCGGCAAGGAGGTGGATGTTGTAACTCCTAATGGCTTCGAGAATGACTTTGTTTGGACAGGCAAGGAGTATGATGCCAAGCGCAAGGAGGCTCGCAAGGCTATGATTGAGGTTGCCGAGGCTTGTCTTTCGCATAAGTTCAAGCAGGAGCCTTTCATCATCGGCACAAGTGGTCGCTACGAGTTCCACAACAAGGGTTTGGATATCTTCTTCGACGCGTTGAAGGCTCTCGAAACTTCGGGCAAACTCGACCGCGAGGTTTTGGCTTATGTTACCGTACCTGCTGCCAACCTCGGTGCACGCCACGACTTGCAGGCTCACTTGCAGGATAAGTCGCAGCCAATTGACGCATCGCAATATCGCTATTCGACACATATCCTCGAAAATACCACTTGGGACCAGATTGTAAATGCTATCAATGGTAGCGTTCTCGACCGCACAGAGTCGAAGGTTAAAGTTATCTTCGTGCCTACATACCTCAACCAAAACGATGGTATCTTCAACAAGAGTTACTACGAGTTGTTGGTAGGTATGGACTTGACAATCTACCCATCGTACTATGAGCCTTGGGGATATACTCCACTTGAATCAATCGCATTCTCGGTACCTACCATCACCACCACTTTGGCAGGTTTTGGTGTTTGGGCAGCCGAGCAGGAGAACAATACTGGCGTAGTGGTCATTGAGCGCAACGACAGCAATACAGCCGAGGCCGTTGCTTCGGTGGCAGATGCGGTGCTTCGCTACCTCGCTCTCTCGGACAAAGAGGTTAAAGAGGTGCGCAAGGCGGCATTCGAGATGTCGAAGGTTGCCCTTTGGGAGAATCTCTTCGCATACTATCGCAAAGCATACGACTGCGCAATTGAGAGCTGTATAGCTCGCACCAATCGCGCCGTAATGGGCGACGGAGGGGCTTCGCACGAGCAGATTAACTTCGTGCGTCAGCAGCTCTTTGTTGAACGCCCTAATTGGCAGCGTGTAATGGTCGAGAAGTCGTTGCCTGCACGCCTTCGCCCACTCGAAGAGTTGTCGCGCAACTTGTGGTGGAGCTGGACTCTTGGCGCTCGCGACTTGTTCGAGGCTATCGACAAGGAGTTGTGGGTAGAGGTTGATAGAAACCCTATCGCACTGCTCGATAAGTTGTCGATGGATCGCCTTTCGGAGATAGAGAAAGACGAAGCATTCCTCGCTCGTATGGACTCTGTTTATGCGCAGTTCCAAGACTATATGAACGAAAAGCCAAGTCCAAAGGCTCCGAAGATTGCCTACTTCTCGATGGAGTATGGTTTGCACCACTCGTTGAAGATATATTCGGGCGGCTTGGGTATCTTGGCAGGCGACTACTTGAAGGAGGCTTCCGATAGAAATACCCCAATGGTAGCGGTAGGTCTTTTGTATCGCTACGGATACTTCACTCAGCGTCTTTCGGCACAGGGTGCGCAGGAGGCGACTTATGAGGCACAAAACTTCTTCAAGTTGCCAATCTTGCCAGTTCGTGAGGAGGATGGCTCGTGGGTAACTACACAGGTAGCACTCCCTGGTCGTACTTTGAGCGCGCGCGTATGGCGTTGTCAGGTTGGTCGTACTCCACTCTACCTCCTCGATGCCGATTATGAGGCTAACTTGGAGGAGGACCGTCAGGTAACCCACTACCTCTATGGTGGTGATTGGGAAAACCGCTTGAAGCAGGAGATTTTGCTCGGTATCGGCGGTATTCGTGCCCTCAACAAGATGGGTATTAAGCAGGAGGTTTACCACTGCAACGAGGGACACGCCGCATTTATCGGTGTAGAGCGCGTTCGCAACTTGATGTCGCGCAAGAAGCTCTCGTTCTCGGAGGCATTGGAGGTTGTGCGTTCGTCATCGCTCTTTACAACTCACACCCCTGTACCTGCGGGACACGATGCATTCCCTGAGTCGATGATTCGTCAGTATATGTCGCACTATCCTGATGCACTCGGCATCACTTGGGACCAATATATCAACCTCGGTAAGGTTAATCCGAACGACCCTAACGAGCGTTTCTCGATGTCGGTACTCGCTTGTAACCTCTCGCAGGAGGTTAATGGCGTGTCGTGGTTGCACGGCGAGGTATCGAAGGATATCCTCGGCAATATGTGGCCGGGCTACTTCAAGAAGGAGTTGCACATCGGCTATGTAACTAACGGTGTTCACTTCCCTACTTGGACAGCATCGAATATGCGTCGCCTCTACTCGCGTTACTTCCCTGACGGATTTGAGGGACACACATATAATATTCCTGAGTGGCAGAAGGTATACAACATTCCAGACGAGGAGTTGTGGAGCGAGCGTATGTTCCTCAAACAGCGACTCATCAAGACAATCAAGCGCCGCTACACAGACCCTACACAGGTGCGTTTCGACCGCCCAAGCCAGATGGTACAGGTGGCAGACCGCATCAAGCCTGAGGTCTTGACTATCGGTTTCGCACGCCGCTTCGCTACCTATAAGCGAGCTTACCTTCTCTTCTCGAACTTGGAGCGTCTGTCGGCTATCGTAAATAACAAGCAGCGCCCTGTACAATTTATCTTTGCAGGTAAGGCTCACCCAGCCGACAAGCCGGGACAGGATTTGATTAAGCGTATCGTGGAGGTGTCGTTGATGCCTGAATTTGTGGGTAAGATTATCTTCTTGCAAAACTACGATATGGAGTTGGCTCGTCGTATGGTTCAGGGTGTTGATGTATGGTTGAATACCCCTACCCGCCCATTGGAGGCTTCGGGTACTTCGGGCGAGAAGTGTGTGATGAATGGAGTTATGCAGTTCTCGGTACTCGATGGCTGGTGGGTTGAAGGCTACAAGGAGAATGGTGGTTGGGCACTCCCTATGGAGCGCACATTTGCCGACCAAGGTCACCAAGACGAACTCGATGCCGAGATGATTTACACCACTATCGAGGAGCAGATTGCACCGAAGTATTATGCTCGCAACGAGCGAGGCATCCCTACCGACTGGGTAGCTTCGATTAAGAAGTGCATCTCGGATATCGCATCGAACTTCACCACAAACCGTATGCTTATCGACTACGAGGAGCGTTTCTACAACAAGTTGGCAGCGCGCAAGAAGGAGCTCATATCGAACAACTACATTCTTGCTCGTGAGATTGCCGCTTGGAAGCGTAAGGTGTCGGCAGCGTGGGATAGCGTGCGAGTTCTCGACTCACAGCGCGTTCGCGTAGATAAGGAGTCGATGATGCTCGGTGAGAAGTACCACTTCGAGGTTAAGCTCGATGTTGCAACCCTCTCGCCTGAGGAGATTGGCGTAGAGCTCGTTGTTGCAAAACAGATGGTAGGCCAGCAGGCCCCAGATATCACCCTTGTAGAGCAACTTAAACTCGTTAAGACCGAGGGAACAACAGCAACCTATATGCTTGATGTCGCTCCAAACCGCACCGGTGCATTCGACCTTGCCTTGCGAGTATATCCAAAGAACGAGAACTTGCCATACAGAATGGACTTTGCCCTCGTAAAATGGGCATAAGGAATCTGCTTAAACCTGTTTGCTTCGTTCTTTAACACCCTTTTACGCTCTTTTCTCTCGGCTATCTTGTTACATAGAACCACTATGCGCCTCGATAGCCGAAAGAAAATTGCCGTGAAATTGAAGTTAAATAATTTTGCAAACAGATTTGCGCAGACCCCTTGAAATGTCGAGAGTTGAGGGTTGAGAGATTTTTTATTAGTGAGTAGTGAGTAGATAGTAGTGAGTAGTTGAAAACTTTCAGCGCAACCTATACTCCCTCACAACCCCTATCATCGCTTGTGCTGTGATAAGGGTGGAAATACAGACAACAGCCCAAAAAATGCTCTATTTTGCCGTCTATTTTAAAAATAGTCGCCTATTTTATAAAAATATCGGACTTTCTGAGTACAATTACACGAAATTTTTATTAACTTTACGATATAGAATAATAAAATACATTATAAACAATTATGCCAGGACTTAAATTTGATAAACAAGAACTTGGTAACTTGGAGTATTCGTTACAACGCGAAATGTTGGCTACCGACCGTCGTGGCGGTTATATGAGTACCACTATCGTAGGGTGCAATACTCGTAAGTATCACGGCCTGATTGTTGCCCCGATTGATTTGAGCAACAACGCCTATGTGTTGCTCTCGTCACTCGACGAAACTATCGTGCAGCACGACCAGTCATTCAACTTGGCTCTCCACCGCTTTCGTGGCGTATATGAGCCGCGTGGACACAAGTATATCACCGACTTCGAATATACTCCGTGCCCTACCATCACCTATCGTGTCGGTGGTGCAATTCTACGCAAGGAGATACTTTGGATTCACAAGCGTACACAGATGATGATTCGCTATACGCTTGTGGATGCTCACACCGATACGACATTGCGCCTGCGCCCATTCCTCGCCTTCCGCAACAAGCACGAGTTGTCAAAGGCTAATATGTACGCCAATGTGCGCTCCTATCCAATCACTAATGGAGTAAAAAATCGCCTATACGACGGCTTCCCTTGGTTGCATATGCAGCTATCTAAGAAGGATGCAAGGTTTATACCAGCACCAGATTGGTACTACGACTTCGAGTATCAGAAGGAGATTGAGCGCGGCTACGAGGGTTATGAGGATTTGCTCACTACGGGCTACTTCGAGATGAACATCAAGAAGGGCGAGAGCATCATCTTCTCGGCTTCGGTGGATGAGATGCCTTCGGGCGAGGCTATCGTGGAGGCTTACGAAACCTCAGTAGCACGCCGTACCCACAAGATTGACTTTGAGAGCTGCCTGCAACACTCGGCGCGTCAATTTATCATTCGTCGCCCGGGTAACCGCACCGAGGTTATCGCGGGATATCCTTGGTATGGTGTAGATGGTCGCTCGACCTTTATCTCGCTTCCGGGTTTGACCTTGGAGCAGGGTTACAAAGAGGATTGTCTCGATGTTCTCGACACTATGGTTGGCGATATGCACAATGGCGACTTTGCAGGCTCGGCTTCGGCAGAGGTGGCAGCAGATGCCCCACTTTGGTTCTTCTGGACATTGCAGCAGTTAGAGTCGCACATAGGTACACAAGCGCTTTGGGAGCGTTACGGTGAGGCGATGAAGAGTATCTTGGCTGCTTATCGCAGAGGATTCTTCGGTGGTTGCGTAGCTATGCACACCAACGGTCTTGTTTGGGCGGCTCGCGAGGGTGTAGCCCTTACATGGATGAACTGCGTGATGAATGGCCAGCCACAGACCCCGCGTGCAGGTTATGCCGTAGAGGTGAATGCCTTGTGGTATAACGCCGTATGTTACACCTTAGCACTCGCGAAGAAGATGGGCGACAAAACATTCGAGAAGGAGTGGAAGTCGTTGCCTGAGCAGATTAAGAAGTCGTTTGTGGATAAGTTCTACCTCTCGGAGGAGGGCTATCTCGCCGACTATGTAGATAGTTGCGGACAGAATAAATTTATCCGCTGCAACCAAATTATCGCTTGCGCATTAGACTATACAATGCTCGACGAGGTACAGATTGTAAGCGTATGGAGAACAGTGCGTCAGCACCTGCTTACACCTGTGGGATTGCGCTCATTGTCACCTCGCAATCCGATGTTCGAATCTACATACAAGGAGAATCCAATCGAGCAGGAGGCGGCATCGAAGAATGGCGCAGTATGGGTGTGGCCGTTGATGTTCTACATCGAGTGCGCATTGCGTCTTGATGCAGATAGATTCTTATCGCACGCCGAGGAGATGCTGGGTGCATTTGATGATAATATTCAAACCTACTGCATAGGCTCTGTGGCAGAGTATTATGACGCCAACCCTCCATTTGCTCCACGAGGTGCAATTTCGCAGGCGTGGAGTGTGGGTGGACTGCTCTACATAAAGCAACTTGTCGAGAAGTACAAGGCTAAGGCTAAGCGCGCAACAAAGGCGACAGCGAAGCGTACAACAGCGAAAAAGAGTGTTAAGAAATAATAAAATAGATATAAGATGAGGGTATTAATGTTTGGCTGGGAGTTTCCTCCACATATTGCAGGAGGACTTGGTACAGCCTGTTACGGAATGACTCGCGGATTGGCTCGTAACGATGTAGATGTTACATTTGTTATGCCTCGCGCTTCGGGCGACGAGGATGAGCGATTTATCCGTGTAGTGAATGCAAGCGATGTCGAGACGGTATTCGGCAAAGTGAGTTCCGATGCCGCTGATATCATCGACAAGATGTCGTTCATACATGTAGACTCCAACCTCGTGCCATACCTCTCGCCAGAGGAGTATGTAGCGTATCACGACGAGTTCGTAAAGACGGGCGAGAAGCGTTGGGAGACAAGCGATGTGTGGAGTCAGCGCTACACCTTCTCAGGCAAGTATGGAGCAAACATCATGGAGGAGGTTGCTCGCTATGCCATTGTCGCGGCGCAAATCGCAAAAGATTTGGAGGGGCAATTTGATGTTATCCACGCTCACGACTGGCTCACCTACTATGCAGGTATTGCAGCAAAGCGTGTGTCAGGCAAGCCACTGGTGGTGCATATGCACGCAACATCGTTTGACCGTTCGTCGAGCGACAATATCGACACTCGCGTCTACGAAATTGAGCGTACGGGAATGGCGGCGGCCGATAGGGTTATTGCCGTGTCGAACTTGACTCGTAATATCATTATCGAGAAGTACAACATCCCTGCCGAGCGTGTGGTAACAGTTCACAATGCGGTGCGCTTTGTCGATAACGACAAGGATTTGCCTGAGCGCGGTGTTACCGATAAGATTGTCACCTTCCTCGGTCGTATCACCTTCCAGAAGGGCCCTGACTACTTCGTCGAGGCTGCGGCGAAGGTATTGAAGCGTGTCCCTAATGTTCGCTTCGTGATGGCAGGTTCGGGCGATATGATGAACCATGTTATCCGTCGTGTAGCGCGCCTCGGCATTGCCGACCGTTTCCACTTTACGGGCTTCTTGAAGGGCGACGATGTTCACAAGATGTTCCAGTTGTCGGATGTCTACATTATGCCTTCGGTGTCGGAGCCATTCGGCATCTCACCGTTGGAGGCTATGCGCGCCAATGTCCCTTCGATTATCTCGAAGCAGTCGGGCGTGGCAGAGGTGTTGGACTACGCTGTGAAGGTAGACTACTGGGATGTCGATGCGATGGCAGATGCAATATATGGTTTGATTACCTATCCGGCTTTGGCTAAGATGTTTGCGCAGAAGGGCTTGGAGGAGGTCACCAACCTCAAATGGAATGATGCAGCCAAGAAGATAAAGAGTGTCTACGAGGATGCTATTGCATCGGTAAAATAGTGAAAGAGAAATATAAAATATACAGAAATATGAAAACCGTTTGTTTATATTTTCAGGTACATCAACCTTGGCGATTGAGAACCTATCGTTTTTTTAATATCGGCAAGGAACATAATTATCTTGATGATTTGACTAATCGCGCTATTATGCAGAAGATTGCGCGCGAGTGCTATCTACCGATGAATGCACTGCTTCTCAATCTTATCAAGGAGAATAAGGGCGCATTTCGTGTATCATTCTCGCTCACAGGAACTGTTGTCGAGCAGTTCAAGGCGTATGCTCCTGAGGTGCTGGACTCGTTCCGTGCTTTGGTTGATACAGGTTGTGTGGAGTTGTTGGCAGAGACCTACTCGCACTCGTTGGCAGCGCTCTCCTCGAAGGAGGACTTCAAGGAGCAGGTAAAGAAGCATACCGCAATGTTGAAGGCTGAGTTTGGCGTTAAGCCAAAGGCATTCCGCAACACCGAGCTTATCTACTCTGACGAGATTGGCGAGATGGTGGGCGAGATGGGCTTCAAGACCATGTTGGCCGAGGGCGCAAAGCATATCCTCGGTTGGAAGTCGCCAGACTTCGTCTATGCAGGTGCTGCCGACCAGAGTCTGCGCCTCTTGTTGCGCAACTATAAGTTGTCTGACGATATCGCATTCCGCTTCTCAAATCAGGGCTGGAACGAGTATCCTCTCACAGCCGACAAGTATGCCGCTTGGCTTTCGGAGTCGGAGGGCGAGGTCATCAACCTCTTTATGGACTACGAGACCTTCGGCGAGCATCAGAAGGCTTCGACCGGCATCTTCGACTTCGTGAAGAGCCTGCCAGCTGCGATTTTGAGGCGTGGCGACTTGAAGTTCGCCACCGTGAGCGAGACCGCTGCCGAGCATCAGCCTGTTGCTGTGCTTCACTGCCCTCATGTTATGTCGTGGGCAGACGAGGAGCGCGACATCACTGCGTGGCTCGGTAACGACTTGCAGAATGAGGCATTCGGCAAGCTCTATGCGATGAAGGAGAAGGTGCGCTCGTTGAAGAATAAGGATTTCGAGTATGTATGGAACTTTATGCAGACTTCGGACCACTTCTACTATATGGCGACCAAGTGGTTGTCGGATGGCGATGTTCACTCCTACTTCAACCCTTATGGCTCGTCGTACGAAGCATTTATCAACTATATGAATGTTTTGTCGGATTTCCAGATTGAGGTAGAGAAGGCGTTGGCAGCCAAGAAGTCGCGCAAAAAGTAAAAATTGTTTTTAAGGGGCACAGCTCCTCATCTTCAAAGAGGGATGGTTGCATATTTAACCGTATGCAGCCATCTCTCTTTATTTAGAGAGTAGTGAGGAGTTTTCAAATTGACAATTGACGAATTGACAATTGACAATTAAAGGAATTTTTAATTCTTAATTTTTAATTACTTTCTCGCGCTCCCCAGTAAAGGGCGGAACGCCCGCCCCCAGTAAAACACCGCAGGTGTGTCCCCAGTAACCCCCAGTAAATTCTGCGCCGTGATAAGGGTAGGAGTTCCGACACCCTCCCCCCCCCAAAAAAAAAGGAGCTTGCGCATCACTGCGCAAGCTCCTTCCAACAACTTGATGAAAAGAATGTTACCACTCTGTTGTGTCGGTCTCTGTGCCGAAGCCATCCAAGCCGAACGATGCGCTCGCCTGATAGCCGCGCTCGGCCGCTACCTCATACGCCATAACCTCTGGCGCTGTATAAATTGTCTTTTTCATAATCAAAATTGCTTTAATTGTCAATTATCAATTGGGATTTACTCCTCTGCTGGGGTATCTACAATTGGAGCTAACAATGTTACGCCGCTGCAAGTCTCGGCAGTACCACCCTGATATACATACTGATAGTAATTCTCTTCGGTGAGTGTTACGCCATTCAACGAGCCACCTACCGAGTTACCAGTACCCATCTTAACATCTGTTTGGAAACCTCCGACCAATACGCCGAGGTATGTATTTCCAACCGAAGTGCAATCAGTTACATTGATATCGCAATTGCTGTACAAATTGCTTGCTGTAGCAGTGTAATAGCAGAGACCCAAAACTCCGCCGACAGTTATAGTACCACCATTACTGCCATTATCTGCCTTTACCTTGCTTACAGAGATATCGCCAAAGTTTTTGAGGTTTTCAAATGTATGAGTATATGCCTTTGATGTGCTCGTTCCTCGTTGAGTCATTGCATACAAACCTGCGATACGAGTATGTTTAATGTCATATTGGCTACCATCTGCCTTTCCGGTTGTAACGGTGATATTACCATTATTGGTCATATTCTTCAAATTGAAAATCAGATTATAGCTACCATTGTCGCAATATGCAATTCCACCTGAGATAGAATACTCCTCTTCCAAGATTGGTTTAACAGTAATAGCTCCATTATTTGTAAAGCCATCGATAGTTGTAGTTTTGCCGGCATGTTTTGGAACAATCTTACCAACCAAACCACCATAGAAGTTTCTGCCGGTAACTTTTGTACCCTCATAGAGGAATGGGAGGTTATTTTCGCAAGTATTCATAGTAAAGTTGAGCTGAGTTGCGCCAATAAGACCTCCTGCATACAACTGATATACATTGTTTGCCATTACATAGAGAGACTTCGAGCCATCCTTGGCAGCATGGTTGTAGCAGCGTGTAAATTGGCAGTTAGAACCTTTTACATTACAATTCATACCGCTATCAGGGAGACCTGTCTCCTGAGCGTGCACATCATCACCCAAGATACCTCCCAAGTAGAGATACACCTTCTTCGAATCAAAATTGTTATTTACAGTTGCCTTAACACTACCATAGTTATCCACATCCTCGAATACATATTTGAACGATGTCTCAGACCATCCGTACATCCAACCTGCAACACCGCCAACATGAACGCGCGAGCCACTCTTTGCAACGGTTGCAGTAACATCAGCCTTGTTAATACAGTTTTTAAACTTAACAACGGTATTGGTGTTACGGTGACGAATACGAGCCATTCCCAATATACCACCAATAGCCAAGTTCTCAGAAGCACCATTCATTTTAGCCTCTACCTTCTCTGCTGTGTTATTACAGTTTGTAAAGGTCAAGCTCGAATAGAAGAACGCAACCACACCACCGAGAGTAACCATCTTGTTGTATTCAGCAATATCTGTTGTATCAAGCAAGACATTACCGCTATTATTACAGTTAGAAACAACTCCTCCCTTGTAGTAGTTCTCCAACTGTGCAAAGCAACCACCAATGAGTGTGTAGTTCTGATCTACAGTTTCATTAGTATTCTTCGCGCTAATAGTTGCCGTATTAGAACAGTTCGAGAAATTCATTGCTACATTGTTTGTATGATCTGAACTATTGTATACACGACCTACTATACCGGCAATACGAATCTGGCGAACCTTAGTCATATCAACGGTTACAGCTCCGTTATTATCGCAGTTATCCACATTGATTCTGTAAAAACCTGCATATCCCAAAACTCCTGCACCACAAACATCCACAGTACTTGTACCTTTGATTGTGATAGCAGCATTATTGGTGTTATTAACGAAAGTAAAACCATCAGTTGTTGTATTGTAATTCTCATCTGTTCCGATTCTTGCAAGGCAGCCTCCAAAATCGAGACTTGCTGTAGCATTCAATGTGATCTCTATCTTGCAATTATTTACACAGTCGGTCATTGTAAATGGCTGCGATGCATTGTGAGGAATATATCCCACCAAGCCCGAAGCGCGTACTACCGTAGCATTGCTGAGCTCAATTTTACCCTCAGCCGAGCAGTGGGTAACGCTTGTACCTGTGTAGGTATTAACCAAAGCACCGAGGTCTTCTGTTGCAGCCGATGTAATATTTACACCCTTCAAGTGAACACCCTTGATAGTAGCCGCAGTTGCATTGAACAATGGAGCCTTCAAACCCTTGATAGCGTAGCCGTTACCGTTGAATGTAGCAGCATAAGCAGCAGCATCGATTGAAGCCCAGTCGTCGCCAACCTCGATATCATTTACCAAAACAGCATTGCGAGTGTCGCCACCCTCAACAGCAGTCTTAAACTTCTTCAAATCGTCGTAAGAAGCAATCACATAGTCAGTCTCCGCGTTTGCTGGCTCGAATGTGAGATTGTTTGAAAACTCGCGAACTGTACCCGCATTTACTGGCTTAGTGCTGTCGGTTACAACGGTCTTGTACGAATAAGCTATTGCTTTTGTAACAACACCAACTACCTCCTCTTTCTCTGTTTCAGCCTCCAAGGTTACATACAACTCGCCATACACGCCGGCAGGAACTGCAACATGGATATATGTAGGCTCTGCTGTCAAATCAACACCCTCGCTAAAAGTGTAGGTGATAACATCTGTTGTATTTACAGGAGTGAGCTTACCCTCTGCATCAACACTGAAAGTGCCTGCGATAGGCTTGCGGTCTACGGTCGAGATACGAACAGATTTGAGAGTCTCATTATTATTAGAGACCACACCAATCTTCAAAACACCAGTCAAGTGGTTGAGCTTAACGCCGTTAAGGTCGGTTGCGTAGCCATACATTACAGCAGCGTTGTTACCGAAAGAGGTGTTATTCTTGTGAGTCTGCTCAGCTGCAAAAACCACCTGATTGTTGGTCGAAGTTGCAGGGTAAGCCACGAAATAAGGCGCACTGCCAAATCCATTTTCGAATGTAAATGTTGCGCTTGTTGCGCCAGCCTCATCTTCTGCAAGAGCATTTGACACCGAGCCATTTACCGAAATAGCATCGTTCTCTGCCCAAGTGAGAGCATAGACGCCGTCAGCCTTGTCGCCGAGCTGAGTACGGGTGTCGTCGAGCGACAATGTGAGAGTTGTCTGACCTTCGTTGAGTTTTACTCCGAGGTCATCAGTTGCATCTGTGGTACAAGCCGTTACGCCTGCTACCGCTACAACTGCCATGAAAATCTTGTAAATTTGTTTCATAGTTGTTTTTAGTTTTAGTTAAAATAATTATTTATACTTATACTTTAAAAAGTTTTGTTTCTGCTTTGCGGACTCCTGCCCTTGTCAAGGCGCAAACTATTATGGCGGCGCAGTCTGCGACTGCTTTATGGCGACGGGCTTTAAGCCCTTGATGGCGGCGCTCACTTAGTTCGCTTTATGGGGTGCGCTTTTATGGGCAGGAAAACGAAATGTACAAGTAGTATAGAGGACAAAAGAGGGATAGCAGTGTAGTAATCAGTGAGTTACGGAAGAGCGTCTAAAATTTGGGCGCAAAACGAAATGTACATTTACTTG
>SUZP01000013.1 GCA_015059865.1 Rikenellaceae bacterium
AGACCTCTTTGCAAAACCTAACTACAATATTGTCAATGAACTGGATGGTTCTACCGAACCAAGTTTGTTTTAATTGTTAAACTTTATAATAATCGTCCGGAACTTTTACCGGACAGCAATGATTTTTATTTTTAAATTTGACAATAAATATTTCAAATTTGACAAATATTCAAGATAAATTAGGTTTACGATGCGAAAAATCGGAATTATAACGAAAAGCGCAGAAAATTAACGACAATGCGTCAATTTTCTGCGCTGTGTTTAAGTATAGGATTTTCTACCTTCTCTTTTTCTTTGGCTCTTCGCTGAGTTTCAAAATTTTCTCGCCTACATGGCGGCTGATAGCCTTAGCAAGAGTGTTCGAGCTTGGCAACATCAATCCTATAAGAGCCTCCTCCATAGTGAGTTTATCGCCATCGTAAAACTTAGGGCCACTACCTCTTTGAAGGTCATCCTGCTGAATGGTAAGAATTTCGTCAGGAAGGCAGTAGTCGAGAGCGATAATAGCAGTCATAAGCTTTGTCATCGAGAATGGACCTCGGCGTCTGTCGGGCTCCTTGCCTACCATCACGAGATTCTTGTCGCGATATGCCATTGCGCTATGCAGAGGCAGTACGGTAGCTGCTGCACACATAGTGCTAACTGGCTGGTCGGGAGTATTTGGGTCGAGACGCTTTGCCTCCAACCAATCCAACAACTCGCGCATAGCAACAAAGCGATTGCCCTCGGTGCTGATTACGCAACCTACGAGCCAACGCTCGTCTACCTTACTCTTGACAGCGATAGCGAGGTTCTTCCACTGCTTACCTCTACCTGCGCCCCACGAGCCACTCTTGCCACCGTAGATGTCGTAGTACTCGCGAAGACCATCGGCCTTCTTGCCCTTGTAGGTGCTCTTCACAGTAATCTCGCGAGCGTTGTCACCCATAACATTGAGGGTGAACTTCTCGAAGCTCCAATAGAGCATAAGTTTGTCGTAAGAGGTGGCATTAATCAAGAGTCGCAACATATCCGATGCGGTCGAATAGTGCTCCTTGTTTGCCATTCCAGCCGCATTTGTGAAGTGGCTGTGCTCCATACCAAAGAGCTTAGCGTTAGTGTTCATACGATTGACAAATGCACCAATGCACTCCTCGGAGGTGTACTTTGAACGCGACTTACGCTTCTTGTCGCGATTTTGCGCGTATAGAGGTGTTACACCAATCAATACCGCCAACAGTAAAATTAAGATTTTTTTCATAGTTTTTAGTTTGTGCTTAGTTATAAAGTCGTTGAAAACTGACACAAAGGTAACAAAAAAAATCAAAACACTAAAAATATATCGCAAAACTATGGGGTACACAATGCGGATTCGAGATAAATTACTATATTTGCAACTTGAATTATTGTGCGCGTGTGTGCAATATGCGTATGCGTGTGCGACGAAGGAGTACAAAAGATAGTAAAAATGCTCGAAAAACTCGCAAAACAGACGGCTATCTATGGTATCAGCACCATACTCGGCAGAATGCTGAGTTACCTGCTGACGCCATTCTATACCCGTATCTTCGGAGTTGAGTCGTACGGCATTATCACCGATGTCTATGCCTTGATACCGTTTGCGCTCGTTGTGCTTACGATGGGTATGGAGTCGAGCTACTTCCGCTTTGCTGCGAAGGCTGAGGCGGAGGGTGGCAACATCGAAAAGAGCAAGCGCAAACTCTTCGCTACGACTTGGGGCATAACTTCGTTGGCAGCATTACTCTTTTTTGTGGTCGTGGTGTTGTTCCGCAACGAGGCTTCGGCTCTGATGGGCGAGGCCTACAAAGCAAATCCGCTGTATGTTGTAACGGTGGCTGCGATTGTGATGATGGATGTAATGGCGTGTATCCCATTCTCCCGCTTGCGAGAGCAGGGCAAGGCTCTAACTTTTGTATTGCTCAAACTCTTTAACATCATCTTGCAGGTAGGTTTGGCTTTCGTCTTCTGGGCTGTCGGACTGTTCGACTCGGAGTTTGGCGTTGGTTGGGCATTTGTGGCAAACCTTGTGGCAAGTACCGTAACTCTTGTAGCGGTAGTTGTGGCATCGGGGCGTATAAGCCTACGCATTGATTGGGCGTTGTTACTTGTGATTTTCGGCTACTCGTTACCGCTTTTATTGTCGGGTGTGGCTGGTACGGCAAACGAATTTATCGATAGACAACTCATAAAGTATCTCGTTCCCGCCGGCTCGTTGGCACAACTCGGCATCTATGGTGCAATAACGAAGATTGCCGTTGTGATGACACTCTTTACGCAGATGTATCGCCTTGCTGCCGAGCCATTCTTCCTCTCGAACTTCCGCAAGGAGGAGTTCAAGGAGATGAACGCTGCGGCACTGAAATACTTTGTGATGGTGTCGGGGTTGATATTCCTCGGCATCGCACTCTACCGCGATGTCTTTGCTCTGATTGTCGGTCGCGACTTCCGCGAGGGCATACATATCCTGCCCGTAGTGCTTGGCGCAAATATCCTGAGTGGTGTTTGGCTCAACCTCTCGTTCTGGTACAAGCGCGAGGAGAAGACCAAGTTTGCGCTGTGGATTACCCTCACAGGATTGCTCTGCTCGGTGGGTTTTGGCGTGTTGCTGATACCGAAGATGGGCTACTATGGTGCTGCGTGGAGCCGTTTTATTGCCGAGGCAGTGATGGTGGCGGTAAGCGTTGTGCTGAACAAAATATACTATCCTACACCATACCAATTTGGGCGTATGGCGGAGTATATCGTGTTGGCATTGGCGATATTCTTTGTTGCGGAGTGGATAGAGATGCCGAATGAGGCGTTGCAATATACACTTTCAACCGCATTTATCGTTATCTATCTGTGCTATGCCGTGTGGCGTGAGAAGATAGATATGAGGGGTATGTTTAACCACATTTTAAGGAGAGGTAAGCGATGAGATTTTGCGATATAAAGGGGCATACCGAGTTGAAAAAGCGACTTGCCGCAGGTATTGACGGCGGGCGAATCAGCCATGCACAACTCTTTGTGGGCGCAGCAGGCTCTGGAACGCTTCCGCTGGCTTTGGCATATACGCAATATCTCCACTGCACCAATCGCCACGATGGCGACTCGTGCGGTGAGTGCCCTTCGTGCCGTCAGATTGAGAAGTTGGCTCACCCCGACCTGCACTTGGTTTTCCCCGTAAACAAGCAGGGTAAGAAGCCTACAAATGGCTTGGTGGCGAACGATTTTATAGAGGAGTTTCGTACTTTGTGGGAGCGTACGGGGGGATATTTCTCGGCGCAGCAGTGGTACGATATGCTCGACTTGGGAAAGACCTTGAAGGGTGCTATTGCGGTGCGCGAAGCGGAGGAGATGATTCGCAAGTTGTCTTTTAAGTCGTTTGCATCGAAATACAAGACAATGCTTATCTGGCTGCCCGAAACGATGAACGAGAGGGCGGCAAATATGATATTGAAAATCTTGGAGGAGCCGTGGGAGGATACGATTTTTATCCTTGTAGCGGAGCAACCCGACAAGATTCTCGGTACGATACTTTCGCGTACGCAGGAGGTAACAGTACCACGACTCTCGGCAGAGGATTTGATGATGGAGATTCGCCAAAGCGGTATTACCGATGAGGCGGAGGTGCGCAATATGGCTCGTTTGGCGTGTGGCGACTTGTTGCAGTTGCGACAACTACTTTCAGGCGAGGAGGATGAGATAAAAAATGAAAATTTCAACCTCTTCCGTACGATGATGCGCCACTGCTACTTGAACAAGCACCTCGAATTATTGGCTTGGGCTGACGAGGTGGCATCACTCTCGCGTGAGCGACAGATGGGGTTGATGGCGGACTTTGCGCGATTGTTGCGCGAGGCGTATATTACCCACGCAGGCGTAAAGGAGGCTTCGTACCTCTGGGGCGAGGAGGCGGAGTTCTGCGGAAAGTTCTCGCCATATATCGGCTCGGAGAATATTGAGCCTATTGTAGAGTTGTTGGAGGAGGCTCTGCGCCGACTCAGACAGAATGGCGACCCGCGCATCGTATTTTCCTACTTTGCGTTGGCGACAAGCCGTTACATAAACTTCGGAAAGTGATGATGCACCACGCCATAATACTTGCAGGGGGCAACATCGGCGATGTAGCAATGCGCTTTGTCGAGGCGGAGCAACTGCTGACGGAGAGGGGTGTGGAGGTTGTCGCGAGAAGCAGAAACTACACAACCAAGGCGTGGGGCTTCGAGAGCGATATGCTCTTTACAAATGCCGCTTGGGAGGTGGCGACCGAGCGAGGAGCAGAGGCATTGCTCGATGCCTTGCAGGAGGTTGAGGCCCTATTGGGGCGCGACCGCGATGTGGAGCGCAAAACGAAGGAGCGCGAGGGGGCGAGATATTGTTCGCGAACTTTGGATTTGGATATTCTCTTTTTCGACGAGGAGCATATCTCGACCGAGCGACTCAAAGTGCCGCACCCACTGATTATGGAGCGAGATTTTGTGATTGAGCCGACTTGCGAATTGTTACAGTGCAGCCGCGAGGCGTTGGCCGAAAAGATAGAGAAGATTTATGCGTAAGATTCTACGAAATATGGCATTTATGGCGGTGGTGATGCTATCGCTAACGGGGTGTTTCAAGAAGGTAACAACCGACACAACACTGCGTATAAAGGTCTTGGCCGAGAAGAGTTCGGGAGGCGACAGAGTACCTGCCGAGGGGTGCTATGGGTATATCTACTACACCGACTCGCAAGATTGGATTGTCGAGTCGTTCGAGGATGCCACAGCAAAGACCATAACCAACCCATTAACGGGCGAGAAGCTCTCTGTACCAAATGGCGAGAGCGAAATATACACAATAGAGGGCTCGCTGAACAACTACCTCTCGATATTTCAAGACCAAGCACCAGCACTCGTGGTGGTGGTATATCCTCAGTCGCAGATGTATGCCTATATGTACCGCAAGGCCGAGGCGGAGAATTTGACCTATACCTACCTAACCCTTATTTTCCATAGCTGGAAAAATGGTGTATACAACGAGGGGTCGAAAGATGGGTATAAATGGACTGTTGTAGCACCTGAGGCACCAACTCCCGACGAGCCGACAGATGAATAATGTTTTTTTGAGAAGATAGTATGACAAAAGGTTGTAAGATAGTTTTGCGTGTTGTGGTTGTGCTGCTCTTCGGAGGGGCATTCTTCTCGCGCTGTGCCAATATAATGACTCCCGAAGGTGGTCCCAAAGATACTCTGCCTCCCGTAATCGTAAAGTTGGAGCCGGGAAACTTTGCCACCAACTTCAAGGAGAAGAAGATATATATCGAGTTCAACGAGTTTGTGCAACTCAAAGACCAAAATAAGGAGATGTTCACCTCGCCGGCAATGAAGAAGTTGCCACTTATTACAATACGAGGCAAGGGTATCGTAATCACCATTCGCGACACATTAAAGGAGAATACAACATACGCCATCGACCTCGGCTCAGCCATACGCGATAACAACGAGAGCAACCCTCTCAACGCTATGCGCTATGTCTTCTCTACGGGCGACAAGGTCGATTCGATGATGTGTTCGGGCTACACCGCCGACTCCTACAAGGCAGATAGTGTGAGCCGTACCTTTATCTGGTTCTACATTGCCGACTCGTTGCCTTCGACACCGGGTTACGACTCGACAATCTTCAACCGCAAACCCGATGTGATAGCACGAGCACAGAATAACGGTATCTTCATTGCTCAAAATCTAAAACCCGTAAACTATCGCATCTACGCCATTGGCGACAAGAACGACAACCAACTCTACGAGCCGGGAACGGATATGGTGGGCTTGCTCGACACGATATACAACCCAGCCAAGATGCCTGAGTTCGCTATTTGGTTCGACTCGCTGCGTATGTATCCGAGTGCCGAGCCACAGCTCTACTTCCGAATGTTTACAGACAAGGCGTTTGTAAATCAACGATTGGTAGATGCACAACGCCCTGAGGAGAAGAAAGCTATCCTCTACTTCAATGCCGACTATCCGCGCATCGACTCGCTCATATTCGACAATATTCCTAACGATAGCGTCTTTATAGACCCTCAGACCAATGGTCGCGACACAATGGCTGTATGGTTTAATATGGCAAAGTTGCCCGACACCATAAAGGGCAAGATTGTCTACTATCGTCACGACTCGTTGCGCCAACTCTCCAAGACGCGCGAGCCGTTGAAACTCGCTTGGCGACTGATTGAGACCAAGGAGCAGGAGAAGGAGCGCGAGCGCATCGAGAAGGAGAAGGCAAAGGCGAAAGCCGAGGGTAGAGAGTTCAAAGACCCTAACTACAAAAATCCATTCTCGTTGAAAATATCGGCTGGCAAGGAGGTGAACCCTGAGGAGGGTTTCG
Source organism: Rikenellaceae bacterium (assembly GCA_015059865.1). Classification (GTDB taxonomy): domain Bacteria; phylum Bacteroidota; class Bacteroidia; order Bacteroidales; family Rikenellaceae; genus Alistipes. The sequence continues at coordinate 6,346 of SUZP01000013.1, forward strand.
ATATAACCTTCGGAACGCCTGCGATGAAGTTCGACACTACGGCAATACAGCTCTCGATAGTGGCGGAAGATAAGAGTACGACACCTGTCAAGATGCACTTTGTGCGCGACACGATGAATATGTGTCGATGGAGGGTTAAGGTCCCTTGGACAGAGAAGACAAACTACCGCCTCTACATACCGAAGGAGTCTATAACCGACATCATGGGCTACAAGAACGACTCTACGGTGATGGAGTTTGCAACCTACGACCCTGAGAAATTCTCCACTGTATCGCTCAATATAACCGCTTCGGGAAGAAGCAAATACATCATACTGCTAACTGACGCTTCGGGCAAAACTATGCAGGAGTTGAAAGATGTAGAGAGTGGCAAGTACAGATTTAACTATGTGAAACCGGGCGAAATACGCCTGCGTATCATTGAGGACAAAAACGGCAATGGCAAGTGGGATGCAGGAGATGTTATCGCAGGCTTGCAGCCTGAGCGTGCCGAGGGCTACTTCAACGATAAGGGCGAGGAGACCTTCACTACAAAGATGAATTGGGACTTCGAGATAAATATCGATATGGATAAGGTCTTTATACCTATGACGATGAAGAACCTGATAAAGATGCTCGATGACAAGGAGAGTGCTCGTCTGCAAAAGCTCTACGAGGAGTGGAAGAAGAAACTCGATGAAAATAAGGGCAAGGGCAACAACAATCAACACCAATCGGCAGGCGGAGGCGGTATGGGACTCGGCGGTATGGCAGGTGGCATTGGCGGCTTGACGAATACACTCAAATAGTGACAATGATGAAACGGATTATCAAAATATTAACCCTTGTAGTTGCTCTCTCGGTGGCGGTGGTTGCCGAGAGCACAGCACAGCACACCATAGCTATTACGGGTGGTTCTGGCTACGCTACGGCTCGCCCCTACCCTGCACAGGAGATGAAACCTATTTGGGGAACATACCAGGCAGGCTTCTCGTGGCGATACTACTCTATGCCTCGCTTTATCGCCTGCTTCGGTATCGATGTCGAGTTGCTACAACGCGGATTTTCGTTTGCTCCGTATCCACACCTCTACGAAGATAAGAAGGAGTATAGATACTATACCCGCAAGCTGAACTCGATAATCATCCCAATAGTGTGGCAACCCCACTTTTACCTCTTCAAGAAGCACCTGCGAATATACTTGGAGGCTGCACCTACCTTCTCGTTCAACTTTGGCTCGAAGTTCCACAACGACGAGAAGTACAGTATCAATATCAATGGCTTGGTCGATGCCCCTATAAGTGGCAAGTATGATTTCCGCCTCGAACGCGACAACCGCTTCTCGTATGGATTGCGAGGTGGCGGAGGCTTCGACCTCATATTCGGGCAGGTCGAGATAGGAGTGAGAGCGATGTACGACTTCGGATATTCGGATATTCTGCGAAATAGAACAAAGTATTATGGAAATAACCTCGACTCCGAAACCAAGCCGGGCGAAAATCCATTCTACTATACACCTCTGCGCTCGCCACTCGACAACCTCACTATCTCGATGAAGATTGGCTTCCGCATTGGCAAGGCAGGCTTCAAGGAGTGGGAGTGGAAACGCCCAGCCTTCCCGAAGAATAAAGAGGTGTTTAAATATACCTTTTAGATGAGAGAAAGCGGAAAACTCTCAGCGCACGCCATAGAGGGTTGAAAACCTGACGCCATAGAACGCCAAAGGCGTGACGCCATAAAGCAGTCGCAGACTGCGCCGCCATTTCTCGTTGCGCCGTGATAAGTGCAGGAGTTCGCAAAACAGAAAATTTTTTAAAAAAAAGCTAATAGCAAAAAATATATGGAAAATACAAGACAGGAGAAGATTGCAAAACAGATTCAGCGCGATGTGGCTGAGATATTTCAGCGCGATATTGCAGAGTCGTTGCGCGGAGCACTTACAACGGTAACGGCAGTGCGTGTATCGCCCGACTTGGGATATGCCAAGATTTATGTCAGTGTCTTCCCATTCGAGAAGGCGCAGGCAACGCTCGAAGTTATTGAGCAGCAAAACAAGCTTATTCGTGGTGCGCTTGGTCGCCGTATGCGCCATCAAGTGAAGATTATTCCAGAGTTGCAGTTCTTTGTAGACGACTCGCTCGAATATATCGAGAATATAGACTCGTTGTTGAAGAAGTAGTAGTCGTAGCAAAAGAGTTTGCTCTATGCAGTGGCGTTTCGCATTAAGATACCTCACTTCGCGCAAGTCGCACTCGGTAATAAATATCATCGCTACGGTCAGTCTGGTGGCGGTGGTTGTGCCTGTGGCTGCGATGGTAATACTCCTCTCGGTATTCAACGGCTTCGAGTCGTTGGTGCGCGACCTCTACAAGGTTGTCGATGCCGATATCGAAATTACGGCACAAGGGGGCATTAGGGCGACAGACGAGCCATTGCGACAAAAGATTGCAAGCTGCGAGGGCGTCGAGGCCATATCGGCTGTGGTGGAGCGACAAGCGTTGCTCTCCTATCGCGACAATCGAGTAGCGGTGCGCCTGCGAGGTGTAGATGCAGAGTATCGCAAGGTTGTACCCATCGAGGCCTACACCTCCGTCGGAAATGCCGAGATAGAGCTCGGCGAGCTCGACAGGTTGATGCTTGGTGAGGGTGTCGCATACGAGCTTGGGATGTACGCTATGGCGGCAGGTGATGTCGATGTCTACTCGCTCGGAGGAGGTGCTGTTGGCTCTATTATGCCACTCTTCGCAATGCGTAGCGAGAGTTTGGATGTATGCGGCACATTTGTTATCGACCAGCAACACGCCACCTCGTTTGCCTTAACCTCGTTGCGAGCTGCAAACCGTATTTTCGGCACAGAGGATAGAGCCGATATGTTGCTTGTAAAGGTCGGGGAGGAGATGTCACATAGGCGCGTAGCCGAGCAATTGCGCGAGGTGTTGGGCGAAAAATATACGGTCACGCTACGCGAGGATAAGAATGCCGGATTTTACGCCATAATGCGTTACGAGAAGTGGGCGATATTTTTTGTCTCGTTATTGGTGTTGGTTATAGCCTCGTTATCGATTATCGGTACGGTGATAATGCTAATTATCGAAAAACGAGATGAACAACAGACGCTGCTCTCGATTGGCGCAGATAACAGCTTTATTCGTGGTATCTTCGTGCGCGAGGGTTTGCTGATTGCGGGCGTTGGTGGAGCGATAGGCTTAGTAGTGGGTGTAGCGATAACCTTGGCGCAGCAACACTTCGGCTTTGTGAAGATGCCAAATGGCAACTTCCTTATCGAAAACTACCCTGTGGAGTTGCAGGGATTGGACTTGGTGGTGATATTTGTAGTCTTTGTAGCGGTGGCTTTGGGAGTCTCGCTTGTGGCTACATCGACAATGATAAAGAGAGTAGAGAGATGATAAAGAGAGTTTTTACGGTAGTACTTTTGGCGTTGATGCTTGGCATAACGGGATGTGGCAAGAAGAATATCATCCCCGACGATACGCTTGCCGATATATTTCACGATGCCTTTGTGGTAAATGCCTATATTGGCGAGGAGCGCATAAACCTCGACTCGTTGCAGATATACGAGCCGATATTCAACAAGTATGGCTATACGGCAAAGGATGTTGTATATACGGTGGGAAACTTCTCGCGTCGCAAGAGTGCGCGCCTCGGTACGGTGGTGGAGCAGGCCATATCACGGCTCGAAAAGGAGAGTAAGATGTACGCCAAGAAGGTGGTTATTCTCGACACTATTCGCAATGTGGCAGTACGCGCATTCACACGCAAAGTCTACGAAGACACCCTTATCATAGCGAAGAAACGAGCCGACTCTACGGCTCTCCACATAGAGATTTCGCCAATCCTGCCGGGAGAGTACACCATTGAATATAGCTACAAATGCAATGGCGATATGAATAAACATCCGCGAAGAGCCGAGTTCTACTTCGAGGATTACCACAACATACAAAATAGCCGTGCATCGATGTCGCTACACACCTTCGGAAAGGTTAATCGTACTTTGGTAGCAAAAAAGAAGAATAAAAAATTGTGCCTCAACTTGGGCGATTTGGAGAAAAAGGGGAAGCGCTACCCCAAGAAACACGATATCACAATTCGCAACCTGAGTGTAACTTTCAAGCCTAAGGAGGGGGCGGCTATCGACAGCCTATTCTCTCGATATGTCGATATCAAAATATTTGCCGATGGATTTCTCATTAAGAAAGATAGCCTCACACTATCTCCTGACTCCACAAGGGTTTCAACCCCGACCGCTACTGACCATTAGGCTCAATGCCGATGGCAGCCACGAGATTGTTGGCGTGGAGCAGTATGACGAAGGGCTCGATTTCTTGGCAGGAGTGGAGTTCTTCTCAGGGATTTTGTGTGCAGGATTTGTGAATGCCCATTCGCATATCGAGCTCTCCTATCTGCGTGGCGCAATTGCCGAGGGTGAGGGGTTTGCCGCCTTTGCCGAGAGTATAGGCAGGGTGCGTGGCAACTTCTCGGAGGAGGAGCGACTCGCGGCTATCGCAGAGGCCGACCGCACAATGTGGCAGGAGGGGGTGGATGCCGTAGGTGATATAGTGAATGGCACGACATCCTTCTCGGCAAAGGCGGCGAGTCCAATCTACTATCACAACTTCGTCGAGGTCTTTGGTCTGCGCGAATGCAACCTCGACCGACAGCGCGAGATATTGAAGTATCCAAACTCTTCACTTACGCCACACTCGACCTACTCTGTGCCTGATGCACCTTTCAGAGAGGTATGCAATAGGGATGCACACCTTCCATTGTCGATACACTTTATGGAGTCGCCCGATGAATTGATGTTGTATCGTGGCAAGGGCTCGTTGCACGAGTGGTACAAGAGAGTTGGATTTAGTTGCGACTTCCTGCACTACGGCTCGCCAGCCGAGCGCATTGTGAACTGCGTGCCAAAGGATAGGAGTGTGCTTCTTGTGCACAACTGCGAAATCGGAGCGAGTGACATCGAAACTATTACAAGCCACTTCACCGTACCCGTATCTTGGGTGTTGTCCCCGCGCTCGAATAGTTATATATCGCGCATCGAGCCACAAAGCGTTGAGCTGTTGCGTACGGCGGCCTCCAACAATACGGCCTCCCATAATAATATAAATATATGTATAGGCACCGACTCGCTCGCATCGAACTGGTCGTTATCTATAATGGAGGAGTTGAAGATGTTTCATAATATTCCCCTTGCCGAGCTGTTGCAGTGGGCTACAATCAACGGCGCAAAAGCACTCGGCATAGCCGACAAGTATGGCTCGATAGAGGTTGGAAAGAGGAGTGGCATTGTCAATATAACCGAGGTAGACCTCGAAGAGTTTAGATTGACCGACAAGTCGAGCGCCCGAAGAGTAGTATAAATAAGTTTTTCGTTAGTGTTAATCTCCATTTCATTGAATAAAGAGTATTCCATATATCAATACATTAAAGAATAGCTACCTTTGTTATTGGGATTTATATTATAGAGTTATGGCAGAGAATAGCGAAAAGTGGAACAGAGCAGCCAAAGGCTTCAAGCAGTATATCAAGTTAGAGAAGGGACTGTCAAAAAACACAGTCGAGGCGTATATGCGCGACTATACCTTATTCGCGCACTTTATTCTTCGCCAGTACGATGTTGCACCAACACAGGTGGAGCAGTATATGGTGGAGCGATATCTGGCCTACCTCTTCGAGGAGTGCAACCACGCGCGTACATCGCAAGCACGCGAACTCAGTGGCGTAAAGAGTTTCTATAACTATCTGCTCATAAACGACAAAATAGAGGCGTCGCCTACCGAGATGATTACCACCCCGAAACGCTCGCGCCATCTGCCCGATATATTAACCATCGAGGAGATTGAGTTGATAATCAACTCAATCCCTCTCGACAACATCAAGGGCAAGCGCGACCGCGCAATGTTGGAACTCCTCTACTCGTGCGGTCTGCGAGTGTCGGAGCTCACCTCGTTGCGACTCTCGGACATCTTCTTTGGCGAGGGGTATATCCGCGTTATGGGCAAAGGTAGCAAGCAACGACTTGTGCCCGTGGGAAATGTTGCACGGGAGCGCGTTATGCTCTATATGGATGAGCGCAAAGCGAAAGATACAAAAGACAAAGATATCCTCTTCCTCAACAATCGTGGCAAGGCCTTGACTCGCAATATGGTCTTTATGATTATTCGCAAGGCGGTGGAGCGTGTAGGTATCGAGAAGAGCGTAAGCCCTCACACCTTCCGCCACTCCTTTGCTACACACCTGTTGGAGGGTGGCGCGAGTATTCGTCAGGTGCAGGAGATGCTCGGACACGAGAGTATCGAAACAACCGAGATTTATACACATCTCGACACCTCGCGACTGCGCGATACGGTAGAGAAGATTTCCATATAATATAGACGAGAGCAAGTTTTTTAATTAGTGAGTAGTGAGTAACGAGTAGTGAGTAGTTAAGAAAATAATTCTCAATTTTTAATTTTTAATTCTCCAACGGATATGTCGCAGGCGATGAAGGGATATAAGGCGCGTGGCGTGGTACTTTCGACCGTGAAGTATGGCGATAGTGGCGTGGTGGTACAGATGCTGACTGACCGCTATGGCCGCCAAAGCTATATGATACAGGGCGTGCGCTCCTCGCGTGGTCGCGGCTCAAAGATGGCTCTCTTTCAACCACTGTTTGTCTTGGAGTTCGAGGGGTTGGAGTCTTCGCACAGCGACCTACACAAGATGCGCGAGGTGCAGAACGACATTGTCTTTAAGTCGTTGCCCTACGATATCCGAAAATCGACAATCGCCCTCTTTATGGCAGAAGTGCTCTACCGCTTGGTGGGCGAAAGCGAGGCAAATGAGCCGCTATTCAACTTTGTCTACAACTCGGTACGGGCATTAGACGAGATTGAGGAGGGTGTGGCGAATTTCCATCTTTGGTTTTTGGCAAATCTTAGTCGCTACCTCGGTTATTTCCCCGGTAATGAGTATCGCAAAGGGTGGTGGTTTGATATGCGCGAAGGGGTATTCGTGCGCGATATGCCGCTGCACGACCACGCAATGAATGCCGAGGAGGCGGAGCTGCTACGCGACTTGACCGACGCCGATTTGGAGTGCTTGGGCGAGATACCTCTCAATCGCGAACAGCGCGTGGCGATGCTCGCTCGCCTTGTCGAGTACTACTCAATCCACTTGGAGGCGATACGCTCTGTACGCTCCATCGAAATTCTGCAAGAGGTGTTTTAGAACCCTTCTACAAATTGGCAATGCGTTGTTTGTCAGCAGGGTACTCCTCTGACATATAGCAAGTCGAACACCTATCCTCTTGATAGTTAATATTTGAATGCACTACCCCCGACAAATTCGCGCAAGACGGAGGTCGGTGGTATCTCGTCTGTGCCGATGGTGTGGAAGTTGTCGAGGAACTTCAACATCCCCTGTGCCGTAGCGTACTCAGGGCGAGTATTTGGTATCTCGCGCAACAACGGCTCGGCAAATGGCTTCAATACGGCAATCTCGTAGAAGAGCGAGGAGTTGAACATCACATCTGCCTCCTCCTGATAAGGAAATATATTGCGCTCCTCACCACGACGAACACTCGGCCAGCGTGCAATGGTGTCGGCTGCACTCATACCGCGTGTAGCGTTGTCGCGAATCATACGACGCAGAAGGCGATTATCGGTGGTGTGTATGCGCGAGGTGTTATCCATCGCTACCGAAGTGAAGCACGAAGCGTAGATGCGGAACTTAGCCGTATCGGGGATACTCGGTGTAAGGCGTGGATTGAGCGAGTGAATACCCTCTATAATAAGTATCGAACGGTCGTCGAGTTGTAGCGGATTATTGTGCCACTTGCGCGTGCCACTGATAAAGTCGAAACGCGGAATTTCTACACTCTCGCCCACCATCAAGCGACCTAAATCCTCGTTTAGTCGCGCAAGGTCTATCGCCTCCAAAGCCTCGAAGTCGTAGTCGCCATTCTCGTCGCGTGGGGTGTCTTCGCGATTTACGAAGTAATCATCGGTTGAAACCAACACAGGATGCAAACCGAGTACTCGCAACTGCACGCCAAGACGCTTCGAGGTGGTTGTTTTGCCACTCGACGAAGGTCCCGAAATAAGCACAAGTCGCAGACCTCGCTCGCGGTTTGCTTCGGCTATGGTGTCGGCAATACGCGCAAGTCGCTTTTCGTGCAACGCCTCGGCTATCTGTATCAATTCGCTTGTATCGCCCTGCTCAATGCGTTTGTTGAGTTTGCCAACTGTTGGCACACCCATAATCTCCACCCACTCGCTGTAACCATCGAAGATGGAGAACATCTTCTTCAAGTTTGGCGCAGGGGCAATAGTGTCGGGCGCAGTGCATGAAGGTAGCGAGATATAGAAACCTTTGAAATATGGCTGCACCTCGAAACGCTCGATATAGCCCGTAGATGGGGCAAGCGCACCGAAGAAGTAACCCACCTCATCGCCCAATCGCTCGATGGAGCTATATAGTCGTTGGCGTGTCTGCAAAAGGTCGATTTTGTCGTCAAAGCCTCGTTTTGCAAATATCTCGACAACCTCTTCGGTTGGTAGTTTTTCGCGAGTAATAGGCAAATTCTGTGCGACAATATCACAGGCGGTGTTGTATAATGCACAACAATCCTCTGCCGAAAATTCACTCTTGCCCTCCACCTCGCAGTAGATGCTGTCGCCTATGGCGTGGCGTGCGTGAAACTTTTGCTGAGGATACAACTTCGATACTACGGCCTGCATTATGAATATCATCGAACGCTGATAGACACGAAATCCGGCTGTATGCGAGATGTCGAAAAATTCCACCTTGGCAGGGGTATAAACCTTGTAGTTCAACTCCTTTATCTTGTGATTTACGAAGGCGGCAAGGAAGGGGTATTTGCCCTCTATGTTGAGGTGGCGTTCAAGTTCGAGCAGCGATGTACCCATCTCAACCTCGACGAATGTGTTGTTGTTTACACAGTGAATTTTAACCATATTAGCCATAACAAAAACTATTTTCTCTCTCAAAGATAGTGCAAAAAATTGAAAAGTTAAAAATTAGAGGTTAAAAGTTGAGGTAAGTTGGATATTATGAGGGTATATCGGAACAGTAGACTCAAACGACACTTTGTGCGGAGCGTAAGATGGGTGCTATCGTAGGATATGTAGTGAGTTTTTTTGTAAATTATTGCCTTGTCCGCCACTTTTTTATCTCATTTTTGCGATAAACTTAGGTGGATAGTAAAAAAAGTGCTACCTTTGCCCACTAAAATATCAAAAAAGAGAAAATATGGCATGTTATGAAAAGTATCGTTCGATTTACTCGCACGATGAGTTGATGGAGCGTCTCCGCAAATTGAAACACTTTGCCCTTGATATGGATGGCACAATCTATCTTGGTACAACACTCTTCCCATTCACCAAAGCATTCTTGGGTGGTGTGAAAGAGATGGGCTTGAACTATTCATTCCTCACAAATAACCCTTCGGCTGGTATCTCGGACTACCTCGCCAAGTTGGCAAAGCTCGGCATTGAGGCTACACGCGAGGAGATGTACACCACATCTATCGCAACTATCGATTATATCAAAACTCACTATCCTGAGGCTAAGCGTCTATTCCTTCTCGGCACCCCTTCGATGATTGCTGAGTTCGAGAAAGCAGGCTTTATCTCTACTACCGACTCGGCAGACGATGTGCCTGATGTTGTGGTAGTTGCATTCGACAAGAGCTTGCAGTACGACCGTCTTTGCCGTGCGGCGTGGTGGATTTCGCAGAATGTACCATATATCGCAACCAACCCCGACCGCGTGTGTCCTACCGACCAGAAGGTAGTGCTGGTAGATTGCGGCTCGATTTGCGAGTGCTTGGCTCACGCCACAGGTCGTCGCCCTGACATTACCCTCGGCAAGCCTGACCCAAATATGTTGTCGGGTATTCTAAGTCGTTTTGGCTACGAGGCTGACGAGATTGCAATGGTTGGTGACCGTATCTACACCGATATTGAGATGGCTCACAATGCGGGAGCATTCGGCGTGTTGGTACTTTCGGGAGAGACCACTTTGGAGGTTTGCGATGCAGCACCAAAGCAGCCACACCTTGTTTGCGACAGCATCGAGGTACTCGGCGATCTCGTAAAAGAGGCCCACGGCTTGAAATAACGGGAAACCCTAATAAGTGAGTAGTTAGTAGAGAGTAGTGAGTAGTTGAAAAAGAATTTTGAATTTTACATTTTGCATTCTGCATTAAAAACTCTCACCTCTCGTCTTTCATCTCTGGTCTAAAAAAACTAAACTATGGAGACTCAAACTCAAAAAAGATTTAAGATTTGGCAATGGCGCACAATCATTGTGACAATGTTTGGCTATGCCTTCTTCTATTTTGTTCGTAAGAACTTCTCGTTCGCAATGCCGGGCTTGGCAGCCGAATATGGCATTTCGAACACCTCATTCGGTATTATTTTGGCGATTGTAGGCCTTATTTACGGCTTTTCGCGCTTTTTGAACGGCATCTTGGCTGACCGTATGAATGCTCGTTATCACATGTCGCTGGGATTGTTGCTCTGCGCCTTGGCGAGTCTTGCATTCGGCTTTGCTCCACATCTTCTCGGCATCGAGATTGGCGTGGCACCACACATCTTGGTTGTTGCATTTGCCATTTTGCTCGTCTTGAACAACATCTTCCAAGGTAGCGGCTTCCCTCCTTGTGCACGACTCTTGTCGCACTGGATTCCGCCACAGGAGTTGGCTACAAAGATGTCCATTTGGAACACCTCGCACTCGATTGGTGCAAGTTTGCTCGCTATCCTCTGCGGATTTATTATGGGCACAATGGGTGTCAATGTCAGCAACGACAGTAAGGCGGTAGAGAAGATTACCTACAACTATGTATCGAAGAACTTCAAGGATGATGTAAAGAAGTCGTCGCACCACATCGCCAAGGTTAATAGTATCGATATCAAGGAGTCGGAAGATGGCTACCTCGTATATGCAAACTACACCTATCGCTCTAACTACGAGGCAGGCAAGCAGGTTTGTACCGTATACGACTTCTCGCACGAGAATTTCCTCGCTGTGCAGAAGGCTATGGAGGGCAAGGAGGAGGTTGAGCCAGCCGAAATTGCCGCCGAGTGTGATATCCCTGAACCACAGGCAAAGGCTTTGCAGAGCATTGTTGCTCGCTCGGAACATACGGGAGCTTGGCAGTGGTGTTTCTGGATTCCCGGATTGATTGCTATGCTCGGAGCATTGGGTTTGTTTGTCTTCTTGCGCGACACTCCAAAGTCGGTAGGCTTGCCTGAGTTGGAGATGACCAAGACCTCGCTCGACAACGATTCGCAGAATGCTAACGCTCGCCGTGCCTATGTGCAGAAAATGGTCTACAAAAACCCTATTATCTGGGTGTTGGCTATCGCCAACTTCTTCGTCTATGTAGTGCGTTTTTCGGTGCTCGATTGGGGACCAAAGTTCTTGATTGAGGCTCGCGACTTGTCGTACGCTACCGCAGGTGGAGCAGTCGCTATTTTCGAAATTTTCGGTATTATCGGTATGTTAGTAGCCGGCTGGGCAACAGATAAATTCTTCGATGGTAAGGCTCACCGCACCTGTCTGTGGTGTATGGTTGGTGCAGCATTATTTATGACTATATTCTACTTCTTACCACAAGATATTGAGCCTATGGTGTTGATTTGCGTGTTGGCAATGGCAGGCTTCTGCATCTATGGCCCTCAGGCACTTATCGGCATCGCTGCCGCAAATCAAGCTACCAAGAAGGCTGCCGCTACGGCAAATGGCTTGGTTGGTATCTTCGGCTATTTGAGTGTCTTTGTTTCGGGCTTGGGAGTGGGTGTCTTGGTAGACCACTTCGGCTGGAACTATGTATTTATCGGTATGATTGCAATGGCTGTCGTAGGCGCATTGGTGTTCCTCTCGATTTGGAAGGCCCGTCGCGATGGTTATGAAAAAGCGAACCAATTGTAGAATGAAAAATTTAATCATTATAGTATGAAAAAAGTAGTGATTATAACCCTTTTATGCCTTGGTACTATGGTGGCCTCGGCACAAAAGGTGCGTTTAATGTCCTACAATGTCCGTAACTGCTTGGGCATCGATAAGGTGAAGTCAATAGAGCGTTGCGCAGAGGTTATTCGCGCATCGAAGGCCGATGTTATTGCCGTGCAGGAGCTTGACAGTATGACACGCCGCAACAAGTGTTATATGATTGGTGAACTTGCCGAGCGTACAGGCTACCACCCATATTTTCATCGCACTATTCCATATAGGGGCGGAAGCTATGGTATCGGTATGCTGTCGAAGGAGCCTGCGCTGTCAGTGGAGTTTTATCGCCTGCCTTGCCGCAAGGAGCCACGCGGATTGCTTGTTGTGGAGTTTGAGAAGTTCTACTATCTCTGCACACACCTATCACTCTCGAAGCCTCATCGCTTGGAGTCGGTAGAGATTATTCGCGATGTGGTGTCGAAGCTCGACAAACCTGCATTCCTTGCGGGCGATTTCAATGCAAAGCCACATAGCGAGACAATCACAGAGTTGCGCACATTTATGACGCTGCTGAGCAATGATAAGCAGTTCACATTCCCTTCTGACGAGCCTCGTTCGTGCATAGACTATATCATGGGATATAATTGTCCGTTTAAGGCTAAAAGAAGGCGTGTAATATATACACCTGCATCAGACCATTGCCCAATATGTGTTGATATTAATATGGGTAAAACTAAGAAAAAATAATGGCAGATAACTATCTTGGTCGCAAGATGGAGGAGTACGAGGCGCAGAAATGCGCCTCTGTCCATACTCGTAGAGTGTCGTTGATGTCGCTCCTTGCGAAAAATCGTTCGACGCGAGGCTTTGATAACTCGTTTAAGGTGCGCTATGACCAACTCGTATCGCTTGTTGAGGCGGCACGACTTGCACCATCGGCACGCAATCAGCAGGCCCTGCGCTTTCGCCTTGTTACGGCAGAGGAGGCGCACCTCGTACTACCATATATTAAATTGGGTGGCGCATTGCCCGAACTCAACCTCCCATTTGAGGGTACAGAGCCGAATGCTTTTGTCGTGATTTGCAGCGAAAAAGAGGGGCGATATATCGATATGGACTTGGGTATTGTCGCGCAGACGATGCTCCTGCGCGCTACGGAGATGGGGCTAAACGGAGTCTGCATCGGCGCTTTCGACCACGATGCTATAAGCGAGGCACTGCAATTGAATCTTGCGCCTAAGTTAATATTGGCGATAGGTCGCTCGGCCGAACATATCGAGATTGTGGATATTGCGGAGGGGGAGCCACAAGCCTACTATCGCGAAAACGGAGTGCACTTTGTGCCTAAGTTGCGGAGAGAGGATTTGATAATAAAATGATAGGGAGCAGCTAACAAGGTTTTTACTTAAAAAACTTATAAGCAGTTTCGATTGGGGTAATGATGCAAAAGAGACACTTTTGCATCATTACTTTCATAATAAGCCCCTACTTGTCTGCAAACAAATTTGCACCAAGGGCGCAAAAACAAAAAGATGCCGCCCTGCGACATCTCCTTGCTTCGTTTGATTTGTTCGGGTGGAAGATGGGATTGGCTACTTCGCTCGCTTATGCTCGCTCCGCTTAACGCCTTTCCCTACTGCTCGCCGCAGGGGCACCTCCGAACTCCACGCACTTCGCAGAAAGTTGATAAATCAACTCCTTCGTTTTTCGTTACTACATCCTTCAAGCAAGCTTGATTTGTAGTACCAAAAAACAAAAGATGCCGAATCTCGGCACCTTTCTGCTTCGTTTGATTTGTTCGGGTGGAAGATGGGATTCGAACCCACGACCTTCGGAACCACAATCCGCAACTCTAACCAGCTGAGCTACATCCACCATCTAAATCCCTCTCGGAATCGGGTGCAAATGTAATACACTTTTTCAGAATGTCCAAATTTTTCTCTAAAAAAATAGCCTAAAAATAGAACGAGTATATGTTAATGACCTATTAACACCTCTGTTTCAACATAAAAGACAATCTCCGATAGTCTGGGAAACTATCGGAGATCCAATGTTAGGTTAGTTAGGCTAATGAGCAAGTGGGAGAACCCCACATTTGTGCCACAAAGGTACTGCATTTTTTATTATATCCAAACTTTTTGTGATATTTTTTTATAAAAATCTCTCTTTTACAAAAAAATTATAACCAAATAGCCTTGAAAAGGTTGATATTTATAATTATTAAATATTTTAAAAACTATTGTTGAAAATTTAAATTTAAAAATCACGCTACAAATTATTTTGATTACAACTAAAATCGCTAACTTTGTGGCAACAATCGATTATTACCAGAATATGTCATCTTATCACACCCCGGTATTACTCGAAGAGTCAGTAGCTCTACTTGACATAAAGAGTAATGGCACATACGCCGACCTAACCTTTGGAGGTGGAGGTCACACTCGCCGAATACTCGAAGATTTGGGCGAAGGTGGTGCGCTCTACTCGTTCGACCAAGATAGGGACACATTGGCTAATGCTCCCGATGACGAGAACTTTCACTTTGTGGAGAGTAATTTTCGCTTTTTGCGGTCGGCACTACGACTGCACGGCGTAACGGAGGTGGATGGCATATTGGCTGATTTGGGAGTCTCGTCTCACCACTTTGACGCCAAGGAGCGCGGTTTCTCGTTCCGTGGCGATGCGCCACTCGATATGCGAATGAACCAGCGCGGAGGTCGCACCGCAGCCGATATTGTAAACAACTACTCGGAGGAGGAGTTGGCGCAGATATTTTCGCAATATGGCGAGTTGGACACCACTTGGAAGATTGCAGCCTGCATCGCTCGCGCACGAGCAACCGAGGAGATTAAGACAACGGCTCAGCTTGTGAAGGCGGTTGCCCCTTGCACGCCGAAGAAGGATGAGGCGAAGTTCCTAACAAAGTTATTTCAGGCGTTGCGCATCGAGGTAAATGGCGAGATGGAGGCGTTGAAGATGGCCTTGGAGCAGGCATTGAAGGTGTTGAAACCGGGTGGGCGATTGGTGGTTATATCGTACCACTCGTTAGAAGACCGCCTTGTAAAGAACTTTATGCGCAGTGGTAACTTCGAGGGCAAGGTAGAGAAGGACTTTTTTGGTCGTGCCACTACCCCTTTCGAGATTGTAACCCGTAAACCCATTATACCTTCGGCTGAGGAGTTGGAGGCGAACCCACGCTCGCGCTCGGCAAAGCTGCGCGCAGCGATAAAGTTGTAGTATTATGGCAGAGTACGACGAGAGCGAATACTTCACCGACTCGCAGGAGGAGATTGCCGAGCGCGAAGCCCAAGAGGCTCTGCGCCGCATGGTGCGTACAGAGATACGCCGTGTACAGACAGGTGCTGCCGATGCCGATATCGCCGAGGATATTGCACGCGAGGAGGAGCAACGCGCCATAGAGGAGCAGAAATCGAAGCGACCTCGTTGGATGGTGTGGGTTATTGGCGTAGTTACGGGCGACATCTTGCTGGCTAACGAGGTGAAGCGCGTATATACAATGCTCACCATATTGGGCATTATCTTCTTTGCAAGTATCTCCACCATATTTGCATCGTTGCACAGCGACCTGCGTCGCAACCAACTCGAAAAGGAGTTAGCACTGCTCAAAGAGCGCGCTATACGCGCATCGGAGAGGTGTTATCAGCACTCCTCACACTCGGCTATATTGCGTAAGTTGGAGGAGCGAGGTATCGAAATCAGCGACCCGAAGACACAACCCAAAATTTTGAAGTAGGCCTCAACAATGAACGAGCAGAGATATAAATTAAAGAAGGATATCGCAAGTCGTATCAAGATACTACACCTATCATTCACGGGTGTAGTGCTGATTTTTCTGCTCTATATTGTCTTTGGCATTATGCTCAACGGCAAGGTGGCGAGCGACTTCGAGCAGTTGCGCGACTCGACCATCATGAGAAGAGAGGTTATCCCTGCACATCGCGGCTCGATATATTCGCGCAATGGCGAGGCGTTGGCTACATCCATTACTCGCAGAACCATCCGCATAGATTTTGGAAACGACAGATTTCGGAATATGGGTTACGACAAGTACAAGAAGGAGGCAGCCGAGCTTGCTCGCAACCTCGCCAACTACTTTGGCGACCGCAGCGCAAAGGAGTACTACAACGACCTTATCGACTACAACAAGAAGACCATAACCTACAAGAGCAGCACCAAGGTTATCAAGCCAAAGTGGTGGCAATTTTGGAGAGAGGAGGAGCACATAACCAAGAACACAGCGACAGCAAAGCGCAAAAATCGCGCTGTTCGTCTCTTCCGCGATGTCGATATCAACGAGTGGCACGAGATAAAAAACTTTCCTCTCTTGCGAGGTGGCTTGGGGGTAACATACAGCGTCGAAGACCACGATTACAGAGTCTATCCGCAGGGCGATTTGGCACTCCGCACCATAGGTCGTATGGAGCATCATCGCTCCTATGGCGTTGAGTATGCACTTCGAGATACGCTGGCAGGCAAGGCAGGTAAGGAGTTGAAGCAGATAATCTCCCCCGGCTACAAGATTACTGTTCGCGACAAGGAGAATATCGCAGCACAAGATGGTTTGGATGTGATTACCACGCTCGATATAGATGTTCAGGATGTGGCACATAACGCACTGAAAGAGCAGTTGTTAGCGCAGAATGCGATGTGGGGAACAACTATCGTTATGGAGTGTGCCACGGGCGATATTCTTGCTATGGCGAACCTCAAACGCAACGGCTCGGAGTGTGTCGAGGAGCAGAACTACGCTATTGGCATCCCCGTAAACCCCGGTTCGACCTTCAAGCTCGTATCGACAATGGCACTGCTCGAACACGGCGTACCGACCTCAAAGGAGTACAACTCGGAGTTGGGTCAGCGCGTAAAGGTTGGAGGCAAAAAGGGTGCAAATGTGCAGGATACGCACCCCATAGCTCGTGAAACGAACGGTGTAATCGATATGCGTCGAGCCTTCGCGGAGTCGGCAAATGTCTACTTCACAAAGGCGGTGTTTGACAGATTTGGCGACAAGCCTGTCGAATTTTCCGACTATTGCCGCAAGTTACATCTGCACGAAACTGTTGGTTTGGAGGAGATGGGAGCGCGAAAGAAGCCGTTGCCACACCTCAACCACAAACACCCATCGCGCTACAATGCCCTTGTAAATATGGCGTATGGTTACGGCTTGGAGATTACACCACTGCACACCATCGCCCTCTATAATGCCGTAGCGAACAACGGCCGAATGGTCGCACCACGACTTATCCTGCGCACCGAACAAGAGGGGAAAGTCGTGAGCGAGGCTCCCGTACGCGTTATCGAAGAGCAGATTTGCTCGAAAACTACTATTGACACGCTGCGCCTATTTATGGAAGATGTGTCGCGCATAGGTACGGCAGCCGAGTTCTTCGGTGAGAAAAAATGTTCGTTCCGCACCGGCTCAAAAACAGGTACGGCGCAAGTTGATAGCGAGATTAATGGTGTGAGATATACGCGAGATGATGGATATTACTACGGCTCGATGGTAACTTATCTCCCAGCCGACAATCCGCGCTATACCATTATGACTGCGATATTTACCAAGCAACAGACGGGTAAATTCTACTATGGAGCGAGTCTGACAGGTCCCGTGCAGAAGCAGGTGGCGACATTCCTCTACAACCGCGACCGTTGCTATGCCGAGGAGATTGCCGATGGTGATTTTCACGCATCGAAAATCAAGGGTGGCAATATCGACAAGATACGAAAGGTGGCAAATGAGTATGGCGACAAGTTCTCTGCCGAGAGTCGCCACGGCTGGGGCAAAAGTGCACCTAACGAGGAGGGCAAATTGCAAATCTCAACCCTCAACACCAAGAGTGGTTGTGTGCCGAATGTAGTGGGAATGGGGCTTGACGATGCCTTGTACCTCCTCGAAAAGAGTGGTTTGACTGTCGATATTATCGGCTGTGGTAAGGTCGTAAAGCAGAGCCTCTCGCCAAATACCGCAGTCGCCACGACAAATAAACGAATAACAATTACGCTGAAATGATACTGAAAGAGTTATTAAAGGGTGTTACATACTCCGCATTGTCGGGCAGTGCCGAGGTTGATATCGCAGGGCTGACCTACGACTCTCGTACCGTAGCCGAGGGGAGTTGTTTCTTTGCCGTTGCAGGTACGGCAGTCGATGGACACAACTTTATTGCAAAGGCGATAGAGGGCGGAGCCGTTGCGGTCGTATGCCAGCACATACCGACAGAGGTCGCCAATGCCGACTGCGCCTTTGTTGTGGTCGAAGATACCAACGCCGCAATGGGCGTTATCGCCTCGAACTTCTACGGCAACCCATCGCACGAATTGAAGGTGGTGGGCGTTACGGGTACAAACGGCAAGACTACGATTGCAACACTCCTCTATGACCTTGTGCAGTCAATGGGGCACAAGGCAGGACTTATCTCTACCGTTATATATAAGGTTGGCGCGAAGGAGATTGTTTCGACTCACACCACACCCGATGCCATTCGCCTGAATGCGATGATGCGCGAGATGGTCGATGAGGGGTGCGAATACTGCTTTATGGAGTGCTCCTCGCACGCCATAGTGCAGCACCGCATCGGAGGTTTGCGCTTTGTGGGCGGACTTTTTACCAACATAACTCACGAGCACTTGGACTACCACAAGACATTTGCCGAGTATATCCGCGCCAAAAAGTCCTTCTTCGATGCGCTGCCGAAGTCGGCTTTTGCGCTCGTTAATTGCGACGACCGCAATGGTGAGGTGATGTTGCAAAACACGAAGGCATCGCGCTACACCCTCTCGTTGCAGAAGATGGCAGATTTTCGTGCCAAGGTTGTGGAGATGATGGCCGAGGGTATGGAGCTCCGCATCGACAACCGCGAGGTGTGGGTGCAGTTCCTTGGAAGATTTAATGCCTACAACCTATTGACGGTCTATGGTGCAGCGGTATTGCTCGGCTTCGACAAGGATGTGGTGTTGGAGCATTTGAGTATGTTGCGACCTGTGAGTGGTCGTTTCGAGACTGTAATTGCCAAAGACGGTACTACGGCTGTGGTCGATTTCGCCCATACGCCCGATGCGCTCGAAAATATCATCAAGACCATTGACGAACTGCGCCAAGGCGGTCAGCGACTGATAGTTGTCTGCGGTTGTGGTGGCGATAGAGATAGGACCAAACGCCCTGTGATGGGTGGTATGGCGGCAAAGATGGCGGATGTGGCGATTTTTACCTCGGACAACCCTCGCACCGAGGACCCTGAGCAGATTTTGCGTGAGATGGAGGCAGGTGTCGAGTCGGGCGATAAGTATCTGAAAATCACCGACCGCCACGAAGCGATAAAGACAGCGGTGATGTTGGCAGAGCCACGAGATGTTATCTTGTTGGCAGGCAAAGGACACGAAGAGTATCAGATTATCGGCACCGAGAAGCACCACTTCAACGACAAGGAGGAGGTGCGCGAGTGGTTTGAAAAATTTGGCAGATAAATTTCTCCGTTAGAAGTTAAAGGTGCAGAGTTAAAAGTTATTCTCCTCTAACTCCTCCCCTGTCATAGGGGAGGTGCCCGAAGGGCGAAGGGGTATATTTGGGGCTTTTAGCTGTTAGCCAATTAA
The DNA here is from genome assembly GCA_015059865.1 of Rikenellaceae bacterium. Taxonomy (GTDB): domain Bacteria; phylum Bacteroidota; class Bacteroidia; order Bacteroidales; family Rikenellaceae; genus Alistipes. Next base: position 25,918 of record SUZP01000013.1, read on the forward strand.
GATTATCGCCGAGCGAAAAATTCTGCTCGGCGATACCTTTAATTGTCAATTATCAATTGTCAACTGTCAATTTATTCCAAAGCGGAGGCTTTTGAATAGTTGTCCCATTTTTCAAGCACCGCCTTAAAGTCGGCTGGTAGGTCAAGCGTAAACTCCTTGTACTCGCCCGTAGTTGGGTGTTCAAAACCGAGTAGGCGGGCGTGAAGGGCGTGGCGCGGCATCGTCTCGAAGCAGTTTTCAATAAACTGCTTATACTTCGAGAAGGTCGTACCCTTCAATATCTTGTCGCCACCATATCGCTCATCGTTAAAGAGTGGGTGACCTATATACTGCATGTGAACACGAATCTGGTGCGTTCTGCCCGTTTCGAGTCGGCACTCCACCAAGGTTACATATCCGTAGCGTTTCAGCACACGGTAGTGCGTAACAGCGTGTTTGCCCTCCGAACCATCGGCAAAGACATACATCTGATGGCGATTTTTCGGGTTGCGACCAATGTGCCCCGTAATTGTTCCCTCGTCATCTGCCAAGTTACCCCAAACGAGTGCAATATAGCGGCGCTGCGTGGAGTGAAGGAAGAATTGGTGCGAGAGGTGCTGACACGCCTGCTCGTTCTTGCCGACAACAAGAATGCCCGAAGTGTTTTTATCAATTCGATGCACCAAGCCAGCGCGCTCGTTGCCTTGCTGGAACATCGGGTTATCCTTCAAGTGGAAAGTGAGGGCATTGACAAGCGTTCCGCAGTAGTTGCCGTGTCCGGGGTGTACGCACATTCCCGCCTCCTTATTCACCACGATAACATCGTCATCCTCGTACATAATGTCGATTGGGATATCCTCAGGCGTGAGCGTTACCTCGTAGCGCGGAAATGCAAGGCGCATCGAGATATGGTCGAAAGGTTTTACCTTGTAAGACGCCTTCTGTGGCTTCTCGTTCACGAAGACTCCGCCATCGTCTATCGCATTTTGAATACGATTGCGCGAGCAGTTCTCCATGTGCGTAGTGAGATATTTATCCAAACGCATCATCGACTGCCCCTTATCGACCGTTATGGCGTAATGCTCGTACAGGCCATTTTCGTCGGGTTTTTGGTCAGAAAGGAAACGGCGCGGCATAACACCCACACCCGACTCCTCGTCATCACCCTCGAAATCGACCTCGATATCCTCGTCTAACTCCTCGTTTATGTACTTCTCGTCTGCCATACTTATTCGCTAAAAGAAGAAATCATCTTGTGCCTGCGGCATCTGTTGTTGCGGTTGCGACTTCTCGACATTTGCTATCGAGTCGAGCAGTCGTTGCTCCGCCTTGGCGATGGAGTCCGCCTCCATCTTTGCTCGCAGAGCCTCCTCGATGCGTTGCTCCTCCAACACAATCATACTATCGACCTTCGCAGCATCGAGCGTGAGGTGCAACGATACTCGCGCACCATACGCCACAGCCTCGGTTGGCAATACCGACTGACGATAGACCTTGGCGCGATTGCGCTCCAACGCTGGCATACCCTCATCAAAGATTATCTCACCAATATTCAATCCCGACTCCCAAAGTCGGCTCTTAGCCTCGAACAATGAACGACCAAGAACCTGCGGAGCTGCTGTTGCCGTATCGGCAGCCGAGACGCCAACACGCAGCACTACCCCACTACCCATCTCTGCCTGCAACTCGCTCTCTTCGAGGACCTCCTCGCCATTGATATACTCGGCAAGGACATAGTTTGTGGCGATATCCTCGGCATATTCGAGGTGGTCGATGGTAAGTCCAGCCGTTTCGAGCATATTCTTCGCCTGACGCAACGAGCGACCTGCCACATACGGCACCGCCACCATACGCTGGCGTGAAGAGTTTATCGTAACATATACTTTTCGCCCCGGCTTAACCACTACGCCACCCTTTGGCAGTTGGTCGAGCACTACGCCACCCGGATAGGCTGCGACATGGAGCGAGTCATTCACAATAATCTGCAAATCGCGGCGACCTGCGAAATACTCCGCATCATTAAGTTGCAACCCCACAAAATCGGGTACTGTACGGCGTGCGCTGTGTCGCGTGCCGAGAGCCATAGCCACAAATGCCACCACTGCCAACCCCAAAAAGAGCAAGGCTATCATCGCCAAGTGGTACAAAATCGTATGTCGTTTCAACCAAGACCAAAAACTTTTCATAATTCTCTGTTTTTAATTGACAATTGACAGTTGACAATTGACAATTAATAGTTCAATAATATATAAAAACGACAGGTCGTTTTTACCATAATTATCAATTGTCAATTATCCATTATCAATTTCATTATAGTGTGTATCTCGCTCTACGGCGCGGTATCCTGCCGCAGCGCACATCTTCTCAATCTCTCCAATCGTCAGGCGTGGTCGCTCGTCAGCCGCCCCTGCCATCGAATATATCTTTGTCGAGTCCTCAATTGTGCCGTCAATATCATCTGCGCCAAACGACAACGCCATCTCTGCTACCTCCTTGCCATACATCACCCAATAGGCCTTGATGTGTGGTACATTGTCAAGTATCAAACGGCTCATTGCCAAGGTACGCAAATCATCTACAACCGAAGTCTCGCCCAGCTCCTCCAAGCCGTTGTTGGCACTGCGGAATTTCAGCGGAATAAAGGCGTTAAAGCCCCCCGTTCTATCCTGCAAATCGCGCAGACGCAGAAGGTGGTCGATGCGATGGTCGATATTTTCAATGTGTCCGTAGAGCATCGTGGCGTTCGAGTCAAAGCCCAACTTGTGCGCCCTCTCGTGCATATCGAGCCACTCCGCCGAAGAGCATTTACCCGGACAAATCTCAGCTCTTATCTTCTCATCGAAAATCTCGGCTCCGCCACCGGGGATTGACTCCATACCAGCCTCTTTAAGCAGTTGCAAACCCTCCTCAATCGTCAAGCCCGCCTTGCGAATCATATAGTGCAGCTCCACCGCTGTAAATGCCTTGACACATACTTCGGGCATAATCCTCTTAACACCTCTAATCATCTCGGCATAGTAGTAGAGGTCGCGGTCGGGGTGAACACCACCTACAATATGCACCTCCGTTGCACCACTCGCCTTGCGCTTTTCGACCTGCTCCAAGACCTCCTCCATAGAGTAGTCCCACGCCCCTGCTTCGCCCTTGCGGCGGCGGTAGGAGCAGAAACGACACTCGAAAAGACAGATATTGGTCGGTTCGAGATGGAAGTTTTTATTATAAAAGACCTTATCTCCACTTTTGCGCTCCTTTGCTTCGGTTGCCAATCGTGCCAACAACCACAACGGAGCCTCCTCCCAAAGGAGTTTTGCTTCGGTGGCATCAATACGGATACCGCTCTCAAGTTTCTTGGCAATATCAGTGATAGTCATACTATTTCGGTGCTTTGCGATAGAGATAAATTGCTATTATAGCGTAGATAATGTTCGGCAGCCACACCGCCAACATCGGCGGCAGGGTTCCACCCTTGGCAAACTCCTCGAATACGCGGTTGAGCATAATGTAGGAGAAGCACAAAGCGATACCGATACCGATATGTAGGCCTGTACCACCTCGCACCTTGCGCGAGGAGAGCGACACGCCGATAAGAGTCAGGATAAAGGTACCAAGCGGATAGGCGTAGCGCGTATGGTGCTCCACCTCGATTTGTCGTATCGAGTCGGAACCCTTGGCGCGTTGCTGCTCGATAAAGTCATTCAACTCAATGATATTCATCGTCTTGACCAACGCCTGCAAGTTACCCAACTCCACAATATCGAGATTTAGTAGCGTATCGAGATTTCGATTTTGCACGAATGTCTCGTGTCCATCATCGTCGAAGTGGCGCGTGATATATCGCTGTGCACTCCATCGCTTGGTCTCGGAGTCGAACTTGGCATCCGAAGCCTCCAAGGTCGAGCGCATAAAGCTACCCTCATACTTTTCGAGCGCGATAAATGAAGCACTCGAAGAGTTCTTGCTGAAACCTCGTATGTAGAGGAATGTGCCCGGCTCAACCTGACGATAGATGTGCCTATCGTATTGAAAACGCTGTCGGCGAGGAATATACTGCTGCTCGAAGGCTACACAGCTGCGCTGCGAAATAGGGATAATCCACAAACTCAAACCTAACGAGATGATGGTAATTACCAATGCTGCTATGAAGTATGGCCACATCAATCGGCGGAAACTCATACCTCCCGACAACATTGCGATAATCTCGGTCTGGTATGCCAACTTCGAGGTAAAGAAGATGCAGGCAATAAAGGTGAAGAGTGCGCTAAACTGGTTTATGAAGAATGGAACAAAGTTCAAGTAGTAATCCATCACAATGCTCTTGAATGGAGCGTGCGTAGTGGTGAAATCGTCAATCTTCTCGACATAGTCGAAGATTACCACCACGATAATAATCATTGCAATAGCAAAGATGTAGGTTCCGAGGAACTTACGAATGATGTAGCGGTCGAGGATTTTCAACCCCGGCCACCAGCTACGACCTGTCTTATATTGCGGCTCCATTGTTCTGCGAACAAATTAAAAATTAAAAATTAAGAATTGAGAATTATCTCTAAACTCTCCACCTTCAACTCTCAACTCTTTTTACAGTCTTCTGCCGAGTTTTTCGACCATTACCGCTTTCCACTCGGCAAAATCGCCTGCGATAATGTGCTTGCGAGCCTCGCCAACCAACCACAAGTAGAAGCCCGTGTTGTGCAACGATGCTATTTGCGCAGCCAACATCTCGCCACATACCACGAGGTGGTGGAGGTAAGCCTTCGAGTATTGGTGGTCTACGAAGGTTGTTCCATTCGGGTCAATAGGCGAAAAGTCGTTCTCCCACTTCTTGTTGCGGATATTGATTGTACCCTCGCTCGTAAAGAGTTGTCCGTTGCGACCGTTGCGGGTAGGCATTACGCAGTCGAACATATCAACACCCCTCGAAATGCCCTCCAAGATATTTATCGGCGTACCGACACCCATCAAATAACGAGGTTTATCCTGCGGTAGTATGGTATTCACAACCTCAATCATCGCATACATCACCTCGGTTGGCTCTCCAACCGCCAAACCTCCAATGGCGTAGCCATCGGCATTGTACTGCAAAACATTCTCAGCCGCCTTAGCGCGAAGGTCGGTATAGCCACAACCCTGCACTATCGGGAACAACGACTGATAGTGTCCATACTTCGGCTGGGTTTTGTGGTATTGATTAAAACATCTGTCGAGCCAACGCTCGGTCAATGCCAACGACTTTGCAGCATACTCCTTCGGAGCATCGCCCGGAGGACACTCGTCGAAAGCCATCATAATATCGGCACCAATGGTACGCTCGGTGTCGATTACGCTCTCAGGCGTAAAGAGGTGGCGCGAGCCGTCGATATGCGACTGAAAGTGGCAACCCTCCTCCTTCAACTTACGGCACGCCGCAAGCGAAAAGACCTGAAAACCGCCGCTATCGGTAAGCATCGGCCTATCCCAAGTCGAGAAGCGATGTACGCCTCCTGCCTCCTCCAAAATCTTCATTCCGGGGCGGAGGTATAGGTGGTATGTATTCGCCAAGATAATCTGCGCCTTCGCCTCATCGCGAACATCGCGATGAAAGATGCCCTTCATCGCTGCTGCCGTACCCACGGGCATAAAAATTGGCGTCTGAATAACACCGTGGTCGGTGACTATCTCACACGCACGCGCGTTGGTCTTTGTATCTCTATGTTGTAAAGTAAACTTCATAATCTTTGTGCAAAATTACTAATTTTCGCGAAATTTTGCGTAAGTTTGCAAAATAAATGACAACTCAACCCTGAGCAATGGAGAAGATTTACGATATAATTTACAGTATATTAATGGCTTACGGCGGTTTTGGCATCGTTCTCGGAGCCATAATTCTCGTACTATTCATTGTTCAAATTTCGCTTCATCTCGGCATATATGGTCGAATTGCATCGTTCCGCCTGATGAGTCGCAAGCAAATTCGCGACAAGGAGCCTGCAATATCGGTAGTTGTACCCCTCTTTGCCGAGGATAATCAATACTTAGATACTACTCTCACCTCGCTCCTGACGCAAGATTACGCCAATTTCGAGGTTGTGGTGGTATATGTGGGTAATAGTGACGATTTCTTTGCCGATTTACAATCATTGCAACGACTCTACCCACATCTTTCGCCCGTACATATCGACTACTCTCCGCACTACCCCGTATCGACAAAGATAGCTCTGAATATAGGCTACAAGAGTGCGAAGAACGACTTTATCATCACCACATCGTCGGATGCAACACCTGCATCGGAGCGATGGCTATCGCTCCTTGCCAAGGGTTTTATGTATGGCGATATAGTCTTGGGGTACAGCGGTATAGAGCACTTAGGCGGCTTCCGCAACTTCATCTTCCGCGAGTACCAATTCAACGACTCGGTCGCTTGGCTTGCGGCAGCTATACGCCGTCGCACCTACTCGGCATCGCGCAGTGCACTCGGATTTAAGAAGAGTCTCTATTTCGATGCACGAGGCTTCGACCACCTCAATATGAATGTGGGCGAAAACGACCTCTTCGTGCAACAGATTGCTACGCGCGACAATGTCAGCGTGGTGCTCTCGCCACGCGCCGTCTGCACCGAGCGCACTTGGGGCGGCTGGGGCTGGTGGTGGCGCAGATTGAAGCTACTGCAAACCACCCATCGCTTCTATCCAAAGAGCGCGCTTCTGCCAACAATTGCCGAACTCGTCATCCGCGTACTGTTCTTTGCTGCGGTGGTTGTGGCTCTTGTCTGTATGCCATGGGAGTTCAAGGTCGCAGCCTTGGCCGTAGCACTATTGCGTTACTTCGCCGTTATATTTGTAGTGATACGCAACGCCGGTCGCTTGGGAGAGTCAGGAGTTGCAGCAATGCACTTCATATATGATATTATCGAGCCATTTTTGCGATTTTCGTTAGCACTATTATCGTACAAGAAGTATAAAAAATCGTGGCTATAATAGAGTATAACATATACAATGACCGCACCTTAGTAGGGATGGTTATCGAGGGCGACAGCATCGCCTTCGACACACTCTTTGCACGACATCGCGACTCGATATACGCCATGTTGCTAAAATTCGCAGGCAATAGCGACGATGTAGACGATTTGATGCAGGAGGCCTTTATGAAGGCCTATCTGAAAATCGGCTCCTACAACCCAAAGTACGACTTCGGAGCGTGGATATATGCCATTGCGCGCAACACTTTTGTCGATTTCAGCCGCACACGCAAGAGCAAGGCTCTCAATCCGCAAAACCTACCTCTCGAAAATAGCGACACCTCGCATATCTCGGCACCAACACCCGAAGAGTGCATAATCAATGCTCAGCAACGAGCACAGATAGAGCGCTATATCTCGATGTTGCCCGAAGATTACAGAGAGCTGTTCGAGTTGCGGTTTATTGACGAATATAGCTACGAGGAGATTGCCGAGAAGCTCAATATGAAGCTCGGCACTGTAAAGACGCGCATATTCAGGGTGCGCAATATGATGTGTCGCCTTATCACCGAGGGGGAGCAGAGCGACGAGAAATAGAGTTGGAGAGTATGGATAGCGTAACACTTATCGAGAAATATTTTCCCGATTTAACGGAGGAGCAGCGAGAGAAGTTTGCTCGACTTGGCGAAGTATACCAAGAGTGGAATAGCAAAATCAATGTCATCTCGCGCAAAGATATGGAGCATATCTATCTGCACCATATTCTACACTCGTTGGCTATTGCCAAGGTGTGTCGCTTTGCCGACGGCGCAAAGGTGCTCGATGTGGGATGTGGCGGAGGTTTCCCTTCGGTACCACTCGCCATAATGTTTCCAAATGTGGAGTTCACAGCCTGCGACTCGATAGGTAAGAAAATCCGAGTTGTCGAGGGTGTTTGTGTGGCCGTCGGCATCAAGAATATCCGCACCGTAAATGGTCGTGTCGAGCAGTTGAAAGAGCAGTTCGACTACATCGTATCGCGCGCCGTAACCGATATGCCAACCTTTGTGGGCTGGGTACGAGGTATGGTACGCAAGGGCGAAAATGGCTCTCTACCGAATGGTATCCTCTATCTGAAAGGGGGCGACCTGACCGAGGAGCTACGCGCAAGCAAGCGCACTTGGGAGCGACACTACATATCGGAGCTCTTCGAGGAGGAGTTTTTCGAGACCAAGCAGGTGGTCTATTCGAGGAGTTAAGAGTTAAAAGCGCAAAGTTAAAAGTTTTGAGATAGTGCGTAGGGCGATTTTAATAGTTTGGTTTGTGGCTTCGATTTTCACGGTCGAGGCTAAAAGGGTATCAAAAAGAGCGCAGCAGTGCGACTCGATAACTATTTTCGGTCGTGTTATGTGCGAGGATAGACCTATGGCCAATGTCCTCGTGTCGGATGGCGTACATATCGTAAAAACTGACTCACTCGGAAAGTATGCCATCGCCTCGAACAAGTGGCAGAACAGCGTATTTGTAATTACACCTTCGGGCTATGAGCCTGTGTGTCGTAAGCGTATCTTGCCTCGCTTTTGGTCGATACTGAACAAGGAGCGCACCGTAGCGGAGCAACACGACTTCCACCTCATCAAGCGCGACCAAAAGAGCCACCGCATAATCTTTATGTCCAACCTCTACTTGGAGAATTCGAGCGAGGACCTCCTGCAATACAAGCAACGCACAATACCTGCGGCACGCAAGATTGCAGGTGAGGTGAGCGACTCGACCGCAGTATACACAATTCTCATTGGCAACATCAGCAACTGCTCACACTGGTACTCAAAGGAGTTTGATGTGAGCGATGCGATTTCGATAACTGCAACGCTGCGCTACCCTACGATGCTCTATACCGTGATGGGAGCACAGGATAATGACGGTGCCATTCCCGGCACGGGACTCACCGACTACTACGCCGAACGACAATATGTCTACTCGTGTGGTCCGAAGTACTACTCGATGAATATCGGCGATGTGCACTACATAGTACTCGACAACACCGTATTTCGCAACGAGCCCGGCAAAGGAAAGTACCCTGCCGAGATTAAGGGTAAGCGCAACTACGAGCGTTTCGTCACCTCAGACCAACTCGACTGGCTACGCAAAAATCTTGCACATCTCGAAAACAGAGATAAACCCATTGTGGTATGTATGAATCACGCGGCATTTAGTGCAAATAGCAGACGCCGCATATCGAAGCGTTTCTCCAAGCCCGAATATGTGGATTCGCTGACCAACTGTTTCAAGGATTTTACGAATGTTCACTTCGTAACCTCTGGTCTATCAGACCGCAGAGTATCGAAAGCCAACGAGCTTCCGAACATTGTTGAGCACTCCTTGGCTCCAACCTCTGGCGACCGTTGGCGATTGGGTTATAATGGCTTCGAGTCGATGAATTCGGCAGGAGTGACAGCAGGCTTCGAGGTCTTCGACTTCAACGGTGAGAAGATGTCGTGGCACTATCGCACCGAGCATAACTCCACAAAGCCATTCCGCGCATACGATATGACGAGCGTTGGGAAGTACTATCGAGACAACCTCGAAGTACAAAATCTCCTGCGCGAGTTTCCAAAGAGTTTTATAAACTACGACACGCCCGAATTTGCAAAGCGTGTATATGTGAATTGGTGGGGATATGAGCCCGAGGCGAAGTTGGAGATTTTTGAGGACAATAAACCTCTACGCGTGCGACAGATTTACCAAGCAGACCCTCTATATGTTGTAACCTCGCCCGCCATAACTCTCAAAAATAGCCGCAAGCGCCCTAAGTTGTCGCGCAAGAATTGTAGCCACCTCTTCTATGCGCTGCGTACATCGCCCACCTCCACGATTAAAATTCGTACGACAGACCCCTTTGGTCGCGTTCACGAGGAGATATTTACAGGAAATAAACCGTTTTCACAAAATATGAAGTAGTCATATATTTGGCAAATTGAAATTTTTGCCTTATCTTTGCACTACGGACATTAGGGTTTCAGTCTTTGCGAGGATTGAAATTCTTTATTTTTTTGTTGCTTGAAAAATCCCAAATAGAAAAATCGGGGGGGGGATAAAATAGGGGATAAAAATAGAGATAAAAGAGGAAGGATAAAAGCGGTTAAGAGAGGGAGAATAAAAGAGGTTAAAAGAGGATAAAAAATAAAAGAATAAGATAAAAGATATTATTATGGCACAGATTAACTACCTCACAGCAGAGGGATATAAGAAGCTGAAAGACGAGCTTGACCATATGCGCTCGGTAGAGCGCCCCGCAGCAGCAGCGGCTATCGCCGAGGCTCGCGACAAGGGTGACTTATCGGAGAATGCTGAGTACGATGCAGCTCGCGAAGCACAAGGACTTCTCGAAATGCGCATAGCTCAGTTGGAGGCTACACTCAACAAATCACGCGTTATCGACGAGAGCCTTATCAGCAAGGACAAAGTACAGATTTTAAGCAAGGTAACACTTCTCAACCACAACAACAAGCGCGAGGTGGTCTACACCATCGTATCGGAGAATGAGGCAAACCTTCGCGAGGGCAAGCTCGCTATCGGCACCCCTATCGCCAAGGCTCTGCTCGGCAAGAAGAAGGGCGAGATTGTGGAGGTTACTGTTCCTGCTGGTGTTATCAAGTTCGAAATTCTCGATATCTCGATATAATTAGGTAGCTGAATAGTTTTTTTTAGGGCTGCCTAACTTGCATAGTTAGTCAGTCCTTTTTGTAGATATATCACATAAGGTATGAAACGACTCCTTTTAGCACTCTGTGCCATCGCATCGCTCGACATCGTAGCGGCACAGCAGGTCTATCGCACCGAGTTTTCGGTCTTCGACCTACGCGAGGCGGCACTCAAAAACGACCACTCACAGACCGAGCGTTATATCCGCTTTGCCCCCAAGAGCTTCGAGGCGGTGGGCAAAGTAGAGGTCGTAGGGGAGAAGATAGAGCTCCCGACAGCGTGGAGCGACTACAATGTCTATCTGCATATACAGAACACTATCAAGGCATACGACTTGGTGGTGAACGAGCAGTTGGTAGCCTCGGTCGAGGACTCCTATACACCTGCCGACTTTCTCCTCTCGCCATATCTGCGCCAAGGGAGCAACGAGATTTTGTTGTTGCTGCGTCGCTCGGAGGTTATAGAGCTGAATGCAGGAGCGCAGAGCAATCTTGTGGAACAGTTCCGCGGCTCGTACCTCTTCGCACAACACCGCAAACATATCTACGACTACGACGCTCGCATCGTGCCAAGCAAGAACGGCAAGGAGCTGATGCTCGAACTCGATGTTGTCGTGCGCAACGACTTCAACTTCGAGGAGATGGTGCAGGTGGGCTACGACATCTACTCGCCCGACAACAAACTTATCGACTATGCTGTGCGTGAGTTTACGGTCGCAGGTCGCAGTGTCGATACTCTGCATATCCGCACCTCGCTCGGCGAGGAGATGCGCAACCTGTGGAGCACAACAAACCCTAAGCTCTATCGACTGACACTCTACACCAAGCGCGATGGCAAGCCACGCGAGTATATTGTGTTTCGCCTTGGTGCAGGCAGCTCGACCTTTGCCGATGGTAAAATCCTGCGCAACGGCAAGCCTCTCGCCATAAAGACGGCACGCTACAACGCTCGCACAACATACGCCGAGGCTTTGTCCGAGATAAAGGCCCTGCGAGCTAAGGGCATCAACACCCTACTCCCCGACAATCCGCAGCCCGAATGGTTCTACGACATCTGCGATAGCGTAGGTATGTATGTTATTGAGAGGGCGAACATAAACCCTGTGGAGGAGTCCGAAAATCGTAAAATTGGCGGTACCCCATCGAACAATCCGCAACTTGTGGGCGAGTATCTCGCGCGCGTGAAGGCGATGTACTACCGCACACGCAACCACACCTGCATCATCGCCTATGCTCTCGGTGGCGACAAGGCGGGCAATGGCTACAATATGTACAAGGCCTACCAATGGTTGAAGGGCGTTGAGAAGGAGCGCGCTGTAATCTGCACCTCGGCAGATGGGGAGTGGAACAGTGATATTCAAATTGACAATTGACGAATTGATAATTGACAATTTATGGGTATAGAGTTGATTGTAGTAGGCAAAACGGATATGAAGGAGGTTGATGCGTTGGTACAGATGTACACCAAGCGCATAAACCACTATGCCAAGTTCTCGATAACATATCTGCCCGACCTCCGCAATACAAAGAGCCTCTCCGAGGAGCAACAAAAAGCGGCTGAGGGTGAGATGTTGTTGAGAGATATCACCTCCGCAGACTATGTTGTACTGCTTGACGAGGCGGGCGAGGAGATGCGCAGCATCGCCTTTGCGCAGTGGTTGCAGAAGCGAATGAATAGCGGAGTACGCCGTTTGGTACTGATGATTGGCGGCCCCTACGGCTTCTCGGAGGAGGTATACACACGCGCCAACGCGAAGATATCGCTCTCGAAGATGACCTTCTCGCACCAGATTGTGCGCGCCATATTCACCGAGCAGCTCTATCGCGCCTTCACAATTATCAAAGGCGAGCCATATCACCACGAGTAAAAAATATCACATAATCTATTGATGAGGATATAATTTTACATATCTTTGCGTACTGAGAATAATACAATTTTAATCTTATATAAATAATTGGCTATGAAGAAATTAATCCACAATTCTATCATCAAGGGGGGGGGTTACTGCACGCCTTCAATTGATGTTGTCGAAGTCTCAGCAGAGGCGGGCTTCGAAGCAAGTTTACCGGGTGTATCTATCTCTGCATGGGAGAGTGACAATGACTCTCTCGACCTCTAATGTCAAACCCTTAAAAAAAGTGAAGAAAATGAAAAAATTTATCCTTTCGTTGGGTTTGATAGCAGCGGCTCTCTGCCTAACAAATTGTTCGCAGAATGATGATTTCGTAACTACCGAGCAGACTCCAAGCACACCTTTCGAGTTGTTTGCTCCTATCACCAAGACCACTAATGATGGTCTAAATACTCTTTGGACAGATGGCGACGACCTCACCGTCTTCCACGCTGAAAGCGGAACAACAGGCTATGTCAAAGACGAAGCTTTCACCCTTGCCGATGCCTCGACAGGTCGTTTCACAGGTAACCTTGTGGGTGAATTAACCGCCGAGTCGTATGATTGGTATGTTACATATCCATACTATGCAAGTTTTACAAAACCGGGTACAAGCTATTATAATACTATTGGCTGCACCACATCAACAGGCAAACAGACTCAGAAGGGTAATAATAGCTCTGCACATATCTGTGGCAAAAATCTCCCACTTATCGGCGTAGCAAAGGGTGTTGCCGCAGGTGAAACCCCTGCAATCACCCTGCGCAATGCTGCATCGTTTGCAAAGTTCACCATCACTAACAAGCTCAGCGAGCCTATCACCATTACAAGCGTGGCTATGACAGCCGAGGGATACCATCTTGTAGGACAATTCTATATTAAATTCGCAGAGGAAGTTGTTGCTTACAATCCAAGAGCAAATTACACTTTGGACACCGCACTCCTCGAAGTGACGAATGGCGAGGCTATTGCCGCTGGCGAGAGCGCAACATTCTATATGGCAGTTGCACCATTCGCTTTGACCGAGAGCAGCACCGTATCGTTTAAGGTCGTTGCAACAAACAGTGCTGAAAGAGAGTTTGTGTGCACAAAGAGCGTTACTCCTGCCGCAGGTTGGGGCTTTACAGCTGGCCAGTATAAAGATATAAAGTTCGGCTTCGAGGTTCAGGCTGCAACTATCGCTGCCACAACCGCAAAGGCAACCGACACAACCTCTTCTACGGGCACAACTGCCACATTGAATGGCTCGTATGCTATCACAAACGCATCGGGCGAGGAGAGCGTAACCTGCGGATTTGAGTATAAACTGTCGAGCGCAAGCGACTACACCTCGGTTACCGCTGAGTCGGCAGCAACATTTACATACGCACTTACAGAGCTCACCGCTGATAGCGAGTACACCTTCCGCGCGTGGGCATCGCTCGATGGCGGTGCAACCAAGTCGTATGGCGCAGATATGACATTCACCACCACCAAGATAAATGCAGGGGAGAAGAGTATATCTATTACAAAGGAGGATTTTGAGGCGATTAATGCCCCCTATGGTTATACAGATAAAGATGTAAAAGAGATTAATATCAATGGATATACATGGAAAGCATATATGGTATATCGCGGTAAAACAAGTAACAATATTCGCCTGAAAATAGATGATAATCATGGATACTTTGCAACGCCCGAAGTGAATGGTAAAATAACCAAAATTGAATTTACTTGTAAAGGCGGTGGACAAAGTTCAAAAATGCGATTCTACTCAGCAGAAGATACAAGTAGTCAATTTGCAGAAGTTGAAACACCAAAGGAAGAAAAAGATTATTCTGTTGCTATACCTAACGAGCTTGCACTTAATCAAGTATATATCCGTTCGGGTTCTGGAGCAAACTATATTTACGCAGTAACAGTCTATTACGAGTAGTATTTAGAACTGGCGGATTTTACAGGGGAGTGTCTAACAAGTTTTTTTTTAGACACTCCCATTTTGTTCGAAGTTGTATAACAAGAGGGATTTCAAGGCTTGCGAAGTGTGAGAAACCGCAGCATACTTGGCGTATGTGAGGATTTCGAACACGAGTATAACGCAGAAATCACCTTGTTAGACAGCTTCTTTTTGTGTGTGAAATAAAGCCCTACCACCACTTCAAAAGTGGAAATTTTGTGCGGAGCAAAGCCTTCCACCGCTTCAAAATCGTCGATGATGAGATTATCTTTGTGCCAAGCGAGGCGACAAACCCGCAGCATAGTATGCCTATGTGAGGAGTTTGGCGACCTAAGATTGGCGCAAAAAGAACTCATCAGAACGATTTTCAAACAAAAGAGGGTGTGTCCTGAAAAACACACCCTCTTGACTAATAAGGTAACTGACTACCAGCTTGCCTTCTTAACGCCTGGGATAAGTCCAGCAGAAGCCATCTCACGGAACTGGATACGGCTGATGCCGAACTGACGCATATAACCCTTTGGACGACCGGTGAGCTTGCAACGGTTGTGCTGACGAATAGGGTTTGCGTTGCGTGGGAGCTTCGAAAGGGCAATCCACGCCTCCTCGTGATCAATCTCGCCGGCTTTCAACTGCGCTGCGATTTCGTCACGCTTGTGCTGATAACGAGCAGCCAACTTCTCACGCTTTACCTCGCGTGCCTTCATTGATTCCTTTGCCATAGCTTATTGATTCTTTTTAGCGTTTTTGAATGGCAAACCGAACTCGCGGAGAAGTGCATAAGCCTCCTCGTCGGTTGGTGCCGATGTTACAAATGTAATCTCCATACCGAAAATCTTGGTAATCTTGTCGATGTCAATCTCAGGGAAGATAATCTGCTCGGTGATACCGAGAGTGTAGTTACCCTGACCATCGAACTTGTCGTT
>SUZP01000014.1 GCA_015059865.1 Rikenellaceae bacterium
CGTTGGTATCAACCGTGTAACAAAGGTTACAAAGGGTGGTCGTACATTCAGCTTCTCTGCAATTGTTGTAGTAGGTAACGAGAACGGTGTTGTAGGCTATGGCCTCGGTAAGGCATCGGAGGTTGCTTCGGCTATCGCAAAGGGAACAGAGGATGCTAAGAAGAACTTAGTTCGTATTCCTGTAATCAACGGTACCATTCCTCACAAGCAGGAGAAGCGTTTCGGTGGTTCGGAGGTTATGATTCGTCCAGCAGCTCCTGGTACTGGTATCATCGCCGGTGGTGCGATGCGTGCTGTGTTGGAGTCGGTGGGTGTGAAGAATGTCCTCGCAAAGAGCAAGGGCTCGTCGAACCCTCACAACCTCGTGAAGGCTACCGTAGGAGCACTCTGCGAGTTGCGTGACGCATACACTGTGGCACAGACTCGTGGTATCTCACTCAAACAAGTGTTTAACGGTTAATTTTTAAGGAAGAACTATGGCAACATTGAAGATTACACAGATTAAGAGCCGCATCGGTTCGACTGCTCAGCAGTGCAAGAACCTCGATGCACTTGGACTTCGCAAGATTAACCAGACTGTAACTCACAGCGACTCGGCAATCATCAAAGGTATGGTTACTCGCGTGAAACACTTGGTAAAGGTTGAGGTCGTAGAGGAGGCACCTGCAAAGAAGCCTGCTGCAAAGAAAGTAACTAAGACAAACAAGGAGGAGTAGTAAATGGAACTCAATAATCTTAAACCCGCAAAGGGTTCGACACACCACGATAAGCGTGTAGGCCGTGGTGCAGGTTCGGGACACGGTGGTTATTCCACTCGTGGTAACAAGGGTGCGCAGTCGCGTTCCGGATATTCGCAGAAATTGGGCTTTGAGGGAGGTCAGATGCCATTGCAGCGCCGTCTTCCTAAGTTCGGTTTTACGAATCTCAAAAGAGTAGAGTTTAAGCCAATTAACCTTTCGACTCTCGAAGCTCTTGTAGCAAAGAGTGGCGTGAAGGAGGTTAATATCGACACATTGGTTGCTGCTGGTTTCGTATCGGGCAACGACCGTGTGAAGATTCTTGGTAATGGTACTTTGACTGCCGCTTTGACCGTAACAGCTCACGCCTTCTCGAAGAGCGCAGAGGCTGCTATCGTTGCCGCTGGTGGTAGCATCGTAAAGTTGTAATAAACAGGCTAAAACCTAAATTCTATGAAAAGTTATCTGATTGTTGGTATTCTCCTCTTGGTTATTGTGGCCTTGATGTTTACCAATAAGAAGTTTTTAGAGACAATCAAGAATATATTCAAAATCGAGGAGTTGCGCAAGCGTCTTGGTTACACAGCTCTCCTGATTTTGATATATCGCTTGGGTTGTTATGTGGTAATTCCGGGTATTGACCCCAACCTTTTGGGTGAGGGTTCGGGCTTGGCAAACCAGATGGACAGCAACAACCTTTTGGGCTTGCTTAACGTATTCTCTGGTGGTGCATTTGCCAATGCAGCAATCTTCGCGCTCGGAGTTATGCCATACATTACCGCCTCGATTATCATCCAGCTGCTCGGCATGATGGTTCCTGCCGTTCAGAAGGTGATGAAAGAGGGCGAGAGTGGTCGTCGCAAGATGAACCAGTGGACACGCCTTTTGACTATCGCAGTGCTTGCGTTGCAGGGACCTGCCTATGTGGCAAACCTCTACAACCAGCTCCCTGGTGAGGCATTTGTCTTCGGTTCGAGCATCTTGTTCACCATCTACGCAACCGTAATTCTCATCGCAGGTACAATGTTCGTAATGTGGCTCGGCGAGAAGATTACCGACAAAGGTCTCGGTAACGGTGTGTCGTTGATAATCATGATTGGTATCGTGGCTCGTTTGCCACACGCCTTGTTGGCTGAGTTGAGTGCTCGTTTGAACACCTCGACTGGCTCGCTCATTATGATTATCGTGGAGTTGGTGTTGCTCTTCTTGGTATTTATGGCAACCATAGCAGTAGTGCAGGCTGTCCGCAAGGTGCCTGTACAGTATGCGAAGCGTATCATCGGCAATAAGCAGTACGGTGGTGTTCGTCAGTACATTCCTTTGAAGATGAATGCGGCAAATGTAATGCCTATCATCTTCGCTCAGGCGCTGATGTTTATCCCTATGTTGTTTGCCAATGTAGCACCTAAGTTTGCCGGCGCATTCGCCGATATGACTGGTGTGTGGTACAACCTTACGCTCGCAGTGTTGGTAATCGCATTTACTTTCTTCTATACTGCGATTATCATCAACCCTCAGCAGATGGCTGACGATATGAAGCGCAACGGCGGCTTTATTCCGGGAGTTAAGCCGGGCAAGGCAACCGTGCAGTATATCGACGCCATTCTGACTCGAATTACCCTTCCGGGCTCAATCTTCCTCGCTATCGTGTCGATTTTGCCGGCACTCGCAATGAAGTTCTTGGGCATTCAGCAGGCGTTTGCATACTTCTTCGGAGGTACCTCGTTGCTGATTATGGTAGGTGTAGTTCTTGACACTCTGCAGCAGATAGAGAGCCACCTTTTGAATCGTCACTATGATGGTCTTATGAAGACCGGACGCATTCAGGGTCGCCACTAAAAAGCCAATAGACAAGAGTTGGAAGATGATATATCTGAAAACAGAAGAAGAGATAGAGTTGCTCCGTGAGAACAACATCTTGGTAAGCAAGACGCTTGCCGAGGTTGGTCGCCACATCAAACCGGGCGTAACCACGAAGCAGTTGGATAGAATTATCGAAGATTTTATCCGTTCAAACGGCGCAACTCCGGCTTTTCTTGGATACCAAGGCTATCCTGCCTCGGCTTGTATCTCGATAAACGAGCAGGTGGTACATGGTATTCCGTCGGACAACATCGTAATAAAGGAGGGCGATATAGTATCGGTCGATGTAGGTACATTTATGAAGGGGTTTGTCGGTGATTCGGCATATACGTTTGCCGTAGGCGAGGTGTCGGCAGAGGCTCGACAGCTCATGGAGGTCACCAAAGAGGCTCTTTATAGAGGTACAGCACAGGCAAAGGCGGGAAATCGCGTAGGCGATATTTCGGCAGCTGTGCAAGACTACGCTGAGAGTTTCGGCTATGGCGTAGTGCGCGAATTGGAAGGACACGGACTGGGTCGAAAGATGCACGAAGAGCCGGGGGTGCCCAATTACGGTTTGCGAGGCAGAGGTCCTCTCTTGAAAGAGGGTATGGTTATCTGCATAGAGCCGATGATTACGATGGGAACGCGTGCGGTGGTGTTCGAGCGCGATGGCTGGACAGTTAGAACGCGCGACAGAAAGCCTGCGGCACACTATGAGTTTGCTGTGGCAATCCGCAAAGATGGTCCCGATGTGCTTACAGATTTTAGTATTATCGAAAATTCACTTGGGTAGAGGGCTTTCACAAGAGGCGAAGAGTTTAAAATAAGAGGGCACACGGCGCGATTTGATAAGAAGGCGCACGGCGCGACTTGAAGCACTTGTTAAGGCGTAATACCTGTTAAAAAAGCGAAAAACTCAAAATGGCAAAACAGACTGCTATTGAAAGGGACGGAACTGTAACCGAGGCGTTGTCGAATGCAATGTTTCGAGTAGAGTTGGATAACGGACATGTTATCACGGCCCATATCTCCGGAAAGATGCGTCAGCACTACATTAAAATCCTTCCGGGAGATAAAGTAAAAGTGGAGATGACTCCTTATGATTTGAGTAAGGGTCGTATATCCTTTAGGTACAAATAACAAAAGATTGCTTGAAAAATTATGAAAGTAAAAGCATCAATCAAAAAGAGAAGCGAGGATTGCAAGATTGTTCGTCGCAAGGGTAAGCTCTATGTGATTTGCAAGAAGAATCCTAAGTTCAAAATGCGCCAAGGGTAAATAACGATTAACAAACAAAGAAAAAGAAAAATTTATGGCACGTATAGTCGGTGTAGATTTACCAAAGAATAAGCGAGGCGAGATTGGCTTGACCTACATTTATGGTATCGGTCGTAGCACAGCTCAGAAGATCCTCGACAAGTGTGGCATTAGCTACGATACAAAAGTAGAAGAGTGGACAGATGAGCAGGTCGGAGCAATCCGTGCAGCTATCGCCGAGATGGATATCAAGGTTGAGGGTGAGGCTCGTTCGCTCGTACAGTTGAACATCAAGCGATTGATGGATATCGGTTGCTACCGTGGAATCCGTCATCGTATCGGTCTTCCAGTTCGTGGACAGAGCACCAAGAACAACGCTCGTACACGCAAGGGTAAGAAGAAGACCGTTGCAAACAAGAAGAAGGCAACTAAGTAATAGTGAAGAATTATGGCAAAGAAAACACAATCAGTTAAGAAGAAGGTCGTTAAGGTTGGTGCGAATGGTATGGCTTTCGTACACTCTACCTTCAACAATGTCATCATTACCATCACTAACGAGGTTGGTGAGGTTATCAGCTGGTCGTCGGCTGGTAAGATGGGCTTCCGTGGTTCGAAGAAGAACACTCCTTATGCAGCGCAGACCGCAGCAGCAGATTGCGCAAAGGTTGCCTTTGATATGGGATTGCGTAAGGTTAAGGTTTATGTGAAGGGTCCGGGTCAGGGTCGTGAGAGTGCAGTTCGCACAATTCACGGTGCAGGCATCGAGGTTACCGAGATTATCGATGTAACTCCACTGCCACACAATGGCTGCCGTGCTCCTAACCGCCGCCGTGTATAGTTTGTAGGTAGGCGAAATAAGAGAATCACTGAAAAACTTAATCTATTAAAAAAGTAAGAATAATGGGAAAGTATATAGGACCAAAAACGAAAATCGCCCGCCGCTTTGGTGAGGCAATTTATGGTGCTGACAAGTCTCTCGACAAGCGTAATGTGCCACCAGGACAGCACGGTCTTGCACGCAAGCGTAAGAAGGTGTCGGAGTATGGTACACAGCTCAGCGAGAAGCAGAAGGCAAAGTACACCTACGGATTGTTGGAGAAGCAGTTTGCTCGTACCTACGAGGCTGCTGCTCGTATGGGTGGTATCACAGGTGAGAACTTGTTGAAGTTGTTGGAGTGCCGTTTGGACAATGTGGTATATCGTCTTGGCATCGCTCCTACTCGTGCAGCTGCGCGTCAGCTCGTATCGCACCGTCATATTTGTGTTAATGGTAATGTTGTAAATATTCCTTCGTACTCGTTGCGTGTAGGCGATGTAGTATCGGTACGCGAGAAGTCGAAGACATTGGAGGTTATTACCGAGTCGTTGCTCGGCACCAACCACAGCCGCTACGCTTGGTTGGAGTGGGACGGCGCTTCAATGAGTGGTAAGTTCTTGGCTCGCCCAGAGCGTGAGGAGATTCCTGAGAATATCAAGGAGCAGTTCATTGTCGAGTTGTACTCTAAATAGTAACTAATTAACACAATAAATTATGGCAATTTTAGCATTTCAAAGACCTGAGAAGGTTATCGTACTTGAATCGACAGCTTCGTTCGGAAAGTTTGAGTTTCGTCCGTTGGAGCCGGGATATGCGATGACCATCGGTAATGCTTTGCGTCGTGTGTTGCTCTCATCGTTGGAGGGCTACGCTATCACAACTGTTAAGGTTGACGGCGTTGACCACGAGTTTGCCGCTATTCCAGGCGTAATGGAGGGTATGTTGGATATCGTTTTGAATCTCAAACAAATCCGCTTCATTCGCACTGTCGAGAATCAAGATTTCGAGAAGGCTACTATCAATGTAGCAGGCGTAACCGAGCTTACTGCGGGTTACATCTCGAACTTTTTGAGCTCGTTCAAGGTTCTCAACCCTGAGTTGGTTATCTGCCACCTCGCACCAGGCACAAAGATGCAACTTACCATCACTATCGGTAAGGGCCGCGGATATGTGCCAGCAGAGGAGAACGCTCCTGCAAATGCGGAGTTTGGCTTGCTGCCAATCGACTCGATTCACACTCCAATCGTGAATGTAAAGTATTCGCGCGAGGACTACCGTGTCGAGCAGCGTACCGACTACGAGAAGTTGAACCTTGAGATTACAACTGATGGCTCTATCAAGCCTAAGGAGGCTTTGAAGGAGGCTGCGAAAATCTTAATTCAGCATTTTATGCTCTTCTCAGACGAGAAGATGACCATCAACCTCGACGAGGTATCTTCGGAGGCCGAGTTGAACGAGCCGGAGTTGCATATGCGACAACTGCTCAAAACCAAGTTGGTGGATAAGGATTTGAGTGTTCGCGCTCTCAACTGCCTCAAAGCAGCAGATGTAGAGACCATTGGTGATTTGGTAAAGCTCAATCGCAATGACCTTCTCAAATTCCGTAACTTCGGTAAGAAGTCGCTTACAGAGCTCGATGCACTGTTGGCTTCGCTCGACTTGAAGTTTGGAATGGATGTATCAATTTACAAACTTGATAAAGAATAATTATGAGACACAATAAGAATTTCAATCATCTTGGCCGTCAGGCGGGACATCGTAAGGCGATGTTGTCGAATATGGCATCGTCATTGATTCTCCACAAGCGTATTGAGACTACTGTTGCGAAGGCTAAGGCTGTTCGTCAGTTCATCGAGCCACTCGTAACTCGTTCGAAGGAGGACACAACTCACTCGCGCCGTGTAGTATTCTCGTACCTCAAACAGAAGGAGGCCGTTACAGAGTTG
Source organism: Rikenellaceae bacterium (assembly GCA_015059865.1). Lineage (GTDB taxonomy): Bacteria > Bacteroidota > Bacteroidia > Bacteroidales > Rikenellaceae > Alistipes. The sequence goes on from SUZP01000014.1 coordinate 6,603, forward strand.
TTCCGTACTATCGCTCCAAAGATTGCAGAGCGCCCAGGCGGTTATACCCGCATTTTGAAGACAGGATTCCGTCTTGGTGACGGTGCCGATATGTGTATCATCGAGTTCGTTGATTTCAACGAGGCATACACTCTCGGTGTAACTCCTGCCGCAGCTCCTGCAACTGAGGCAAAGCCTAAGACACGCCGTTCACGCGCGAAGAAGGCTACCGACGCAGTTGAAGATGCAACCGTAGTAAAGGCACCAAAGGCAAAGGCACCAAAGGCTGCTGCCACTAAGGCTACTGCTGCTAAGGTTGCGAAGAAGACTAATGTCGGCAAAAAAATGTAAAAATCGATTTTAAGGAGCATTTGCTTCCTTATCTTCAAATTCAGAGGTGGTCACATACGCTCAGTATGCTCCCACCTCTGTCTTTTTTGATGGCGTTGCAACTATCTCCTTAAAATCAATTTTCAACCATTCTGATTGGCTCTTTTCGAGCCACACTTCGATAATCCGCTTGCTCACATACGCTAAGTATGCTGCGGACTCGCTTTTTCGTTTGGCGCAAAATTTCCTCACTCAAAATGAATTTTTGTGGCGGTTTTACATACGCCAAGTATGCTGCGCGATGACTCTTTTCTTGTGCCTTGTAAAATCACTTTTTATACAATTTTTCCCTACATTTTATTATGAATAAATTTACAGAAATTAGGAAGATGAGTGGTGTTAAATTCTAAAAAAATAGATAAAAGTATCCGAAATAATGAAAATTGTTTATATCTTTGTAGATATGAGAGATGCAAAAGATTTTTAAAATTATACTACAACCATGAAAAATATCGTAAAAAAACTTCTATGTCTATTGCTGTTTGTTCCAGCGTTGGCATTTGCACAACCTGCCTCTGAACGACCTGTGATTGGTATCTCCTGCGGAGCAACCAATGGTACAGCAAAACTCAAATTGGAGTACGCTGAGGCTGTGCGTAAGGCTGGCGGAACACCTGTGTTAATCCCTGTAATGACAGACAGCTTGGTGCTGCGCGATATGCTCTATCGTCTTGATGGTATCATTATGAGTGGTGGCGAGGATATTGCCCCTTCCTACTATGGCGAGGCGCCTCATGCCAACTTGGGCAAGGTGAACGATTTTCGCGATACATTCGATATTATGGTAGCTCGTATGGCGCACGATATGAATATCCCGATGTTGGGAATCTGCCGAGGTATGCAACTTATAAATGTCATATTTGGAGGAACACTTGTACAGGATATCCCTTCACAGCGCCCCACTTGGAGATTATCGCACCGCGCTCGTTCAGGCGAGGAGCCACCAATGCACGAAGTGAAGTTCGAAGCTGATTCGCAGCTTGCAAAGATGTTTGGCACAAAAGAGCTCCTTACCAACTCGTATCACCATCAGGCAGTCAAAGATATCGCGCCCGGTTTCCGTATCGTAGCGAGAGCCTCCGACTCTACACCTGAGGCTATTGAGTCCGTTGAGGAGTATCCTATTTGGGGCGTGCAGTTCCACCCTGAAAAGATGGTTGCAGAGGGCAACGAGACGGCACTAAACATCTTCAAGGCGTTTGTTCGCAAGGCCGACACCTTCCGCCGTGCCAAGGATATCCACTCGCGTATTCTCTCTATCGATTCGCACACAGACGCTCCGGGAGCCTTCCGCAATAGCTACAATATGGGCAATCGCACTAAGCGTTTGGTCAATATTCCGAAGATGGAGGAGGGTTATCTCGATGGTCAATATTTGGCTTGCTGGGTACGCCAACGCGAAAACAATGAGGAGGGTGTAAAAAACGCTGTGGCACGCGCCAACCTCCTTATCGAGAGAACACTAAAACAGATTGAGAAGAATAGCGACCGCGTGGAGTTGGCTCGTACACCAGAGGATTTTGCTCGCATCAAGGCGGCAGGCAAGAAGGCTATATTCCTCGCTATCGAGAATGCCTATGGCGTAGGTTCGTCAATTGCCGACTTCGAGCGTGTGCACAAGCTGGGTGTTACATATATAACCCTCTGCCACTCGCTCAATAACGACTACTGCGACAGCTCGTCGGATAAGACCAAGCGCTGGAAAGGACTCAGCCCTCTCGGTCGTGAGGCGGTGAAGGAGATGAATAAATTGGGTATAATGATAGATGTTTCGCACGCCTCGGAGGATACCTTCTGGCAGGTGCTGAAATATTCGAAGAAGCCTATTATTGCATCACACTCTGGCTCGCAGGCAATATTCAACCACGACCGCAACCTTACGGATGCTCAGTTGAAGGCCTTGGCAAAGAGTGGTGGTGTGGCGCAGGCTACAATTGTCGATATCTTTGCTAAGAAGCAGGCTCCAAATACTGCTCCCGGTCGTGGTGATGCCAACCTCTCGGACTTTATGAAGCACCTCCTCCATATGATTAAGGTGGCAGGTGTAGACCATGTCGGTATCGGTACCGACTTTGATGGTGGTGGTGGAGTAAAGGGCTGTCGTGGCGACAACGACCTGATTAACATTACGGTACGACTTCTCGAAGAGGGATTTTCGGAGTCGGATATTGCTAAGATTTGGGGAGGCAACTTCCTTCGCGTAATGAAAGAGGTGCAGAGTAAATAAATCCATACGACTAAGTTGTAAGATTATCGGTATGAAACGAATAGTTCTCTATATCCTATTGATTGGTACGACTCTCTCGGCAGCAGCAGAGAGCGTTAGCTGGTTGCGCTATCCCGCAATTTCACCTGACGGGAAGAGGGTGGCTTTTACCTACAAGGGAGATATTTGGATTGTCAGCACACAAGGTGGTACAGCCAAACGCTTCACTAAGCATAAGGCCTACGATTATGCGCCTATTTGGTCGCACGATGGCACAACAATAGCCTTCGCATCGAACAGATACGGCAACTTCGACATCTTCACGGCTGCCGTTTCGGGTAGTGTAGCAAAGCGAGTTACTACCCACTCTAACGATGAGCGACCTTGGCGATACTCGCCCGATGGAAATGAGATATACTACTCGGCAAACTTGCAGGTCTCGGCGCAGAGCCGAATGTATCCGCAGCCTATATATCAGACAGAGCTATACGCTTCGCCTGTTGAGGGAGGTCGCCCCCGTTTGATTACCGAGGTTACAACAGAAGATATAGATTTCATAGGTACAAGTGGTGATTTCCTCTATCACGACAGAATGGGAGGTCGTGATAGCGAGTGGCGCAAGCACCACACCTCATCAATATGTCGTAACATCTGGATTTGCCGTGATGGCAAGCATACTCGCCTAACCGACTTTGAGGGAGAGGACCGCACACCGCGCGTGGCTCCCGATGGTAAGACCATCTATTATCTTAGTGAGCGCGATGGCTCGTTTAATATCTATTCGTTCCCTATCGATAAACCTTCGCAGATTACTCGCATAACAGAGCATCATACACACCCTGTGCGTTTCTTGTCAATAGCTGCGGATGGTACTCTCTGCTACGGATATCATGGGGATATCTACATCAAAAAGCTGGGGGCTACACCTCGTAAAGTAGAGGTTAATATTGACGATGCCGACCAACCTGCACCGATTGCTCCGAAGCAAATAAACATCTCATCGTCGAGAGATGCCGATGTGTCGCCCGATGGCAAGCAGATGGCATTTGTGTTTCGTGGTAACATCTTCGCAACATATACAAACACTGATGATGCAACAACTCGTCAAATAACCAATACAATCGCTCCTAACGAGCAGGTCTCGTTCTCTCCTGATGGCTCAACATTGGTCTACTCGACCGAACGCGAGGGGGCTTGGAACATCTACTTCGCAACAACTAAAAATCGTAAGGGCGATTTTGTTGCCGAGGCGGCGATTGTCGAGAAGCCGATGTTGCCAAATAGCGGTATTAGTCGTCGCTCGCCACAATTTTCGCCTGATGGCAAAGAGGTGGCATACATCGAAGATAAGTCGCTGATGGTATTTAATCTCAAAACCAAGAAGGTGCGTTGTGCTGTTGATAAATCGCTATCAAATGGTGTGACGGCTTATTGTTGGTCGCCCGATAGCAAGTGGTTTGCTTTGGTCTGCAATCCAAATGCACACGACTCGGAGGTGTGTCTAATGAGGGCTTCTGGTGAAGGCGAACTTCTGAATATAACTCAAAGTGGCTATGCCGAGGCTTCGCCGCGCTGGGTTATGGAGGGAAATGCTCTACTCTTTCAAACAACTCGCAACGGAAGCTACACCCACTCGCGTGTGGGAGGTAGTAAAACCGATGCCGTAATGATAGTATTCCTCAATCGTGCTGCCGAGGAGCGTTTTCGCAAAACAAGACGCACGAAGGAGAATTGTATGATGTTGCCTGCATCGGAGCGAGGCAAGGAGTTGGTAGTAGAGATGGATGGTATCTCGCAGCGTATTATTTCGATGACCGACAGTGGCAACTGGGGCGATACCGTATTCGATGGTGAGAATAGATACTTCTATGCTACGAGCAATGGTAAGCTATATCGCCATAATTTGGTCACCAATGAAAAGTTTTGGTACAAAGGCAATGCTGGTAGCAGATTGAAATGGAATGATGCAGACAAGACGCTATATATGCTCGGCTCGCGCAAAGTTGTTAATCACAGCAACGAGATTAAGCGTATACCTATTGAGGGTATGACAACCGTAGACCGTGAAGCCGACCGTTTGTATATGTTTGAACATATATATTGGATATACAAGGAGCGTTTCTATGTTGTGGATATGCACGGCATAGACTGGAAAATGTATCACGAAGCCTATCGCCCGTTTATGAAACATATCAACAACAACTTTGACTTTGCAGAGATGGTTAGTGAGCTGGTGGGCGAGGCGAATGTTTCGCATACAGGGCTATTCTATAACCCTCCAAAGAGCAAACGACACGACTCGACGGGAGAACTTGGATTGTTCCTTGATTGGAACCACAAGGGCGATGGCTTGAAGGTCGATGAAATTATCGCACGAGGACCATTCGACCGTAGCGACACACAGTTGGAGGTTGGTGATATTATCACCAAGATTGGCGAATCGAAGATTACGGCAGGAATGGACTACTATCCTCTGCTCAACCACAAAGCAAACACTGACCTCAGTGTAACTATACGCAAAGCTTCGGGCAAGGAGATTGTGGAGGTTGTACGCCCAATTACGCGCAAAGCTCTCGACAAATTGCTCTATAATCGCTGGGTGAAACGCTCGGAGCAGGAGGTTGCTCGCCTCTCGAACGGTCGTTTGGGGTATCTACATATTGAGGTTATGCAGCACCCTAACTATCGCGATACCTATATGAAGCTCTTTGGCTCGTATGGCAAAGCTGAGGGTGTAGTGATAGATATTCGTTACAACAAGGGCGGTCGCCTACATCGCGAGTTGGCGCGTCTTTTCGGTGGTGTACAATATATGCACACCGATATACGCGGTGTGGATGGAAACGAAAACCCTACACAGCAGTACAATCGCCCTACAATTATGTTGGCCAATGAGGCTAACTACTCAAATGGATTTGGTACACCTTACACATACTCCACCTTAAAGCTCGGCTCGTTGGTGGGTATGCCTATTCCCGGAACGATGACCGCAGTATTCAAGCACAAGTTGCGCGATAAATCTTTGACCTTCTGGATTCCTACCATAGGCTACCGCAACCGCGAAGGCAAGTATCTTGAAAACATCCCTTTGGAGCCAGATATAAAGGTGGAGAACAAGAAAGAAGATGTGATGCAGGGGCGTGATGAACAGCTCGAAGTGGCGGTGAAAACTCTGCTTGAACAGCTGCCTAACAATCCGCGTAATCGCTGGTAGATGGTGTAATAATATCCCAAAAATGAGTCTGTCTGACAAATTTTTTGTCTGTTGAGAAGAGTATTTTTGTGGTTGAATAAAAAAATGTATATTTGTAGAGTAGAATCTATGTTTAATCTAACTTAATAAAACTACGCCATGAAAAAGAGTCTAATTGTAACAGCCGCAGTGGTTGTTGTAGCACTTGTTGTAGGTTACCTTGTAGCCAATCGTGCACCAAAGGCTGAGTTGCCACTCAACGATGCTGTGGTAGAGATTTTTAACGAAGGAGGTTGTATGGCTTGCCACTCGGCAACGCCCGACCTGCCATTCTACTTTGACCTTCCGGTTGTCGGAGATGTTGTAATGAAAGATGTTAATGAGGGCTATCGTGCCTTCGATATGGAGCCGATGATGAAGGTCTTGACATCGGGCGAGGGTGCGCTGTCGCCTGTCGATGTTGCAAAGGTCGAGAAGGTTGCCATAGATAAGCGTATGCCTATGGCAAAGTACTATCTTGTGCATTGGGGTAGCCAGATGACAAATGCCAAACGCGATATTGTTGTCGAGTGGGCTACGGCATATCGCACCGCACACTACAATGATGGCCTTACGGGTGCTCGTGCGGCGGAGCCTATTCGCCCAATCGACCTCACACTCGAAGTCGATAAAGCAAAGGCGGAGTTGGGCTTCTTGCTCTTCCACGACACTCGACTTTCGGTGGATAATACCGTGTCGTGCGCATCGTGTCACGGCTTGAATACTGCGGGTGTAGATAACAAGCAGTACTCGGAGGGTGTCGAGGGACAACTCGGTGGAGTGAATGCTCCAACCGTATACAATGCAGTCTACAACTTCGTTCAGTTCTGGGATGGTCGTGCCACTACACTTGCCGAGCAGGCTGCGGGACCTCCGGTAAATCCAGTAGAGATGGCATCGCCAAACTTCGACCAGATTATCGCGAAGTTGAAGCGTGACCGCAAGATGGTGCGCGCCTTTAAGGCTCTCTATCCTGAGGGTATCACCGAGGCGACGATTACGGATGCTATCGAGCAGTTCGAGCGTACGCTCATAACCCCGAACTCGCGTTTCGATAAATATTTGCGAGGCGACGACTCGGCAATTACCGCAGAGGAGTTGGAGGGCTACGAGTTATTTAAGCAATACAACTGCGCCACTTGCCATGTCGGACAGAATGTAGGTGGCGAGTCGTACGAGTTGATGGGCTTGCGCAAGCACTACTTCGCTGACCGCGGCTTGGTGCTTACCGAGGAGGATAATGGTCGCTACAAGCAGACCAAGGAGGAGCGTGACCGCCACCGCTTCAAGGTGCCGGGATTGCGCAATGTTGTTCTCACTTGGCCATACTATCACGATGGCACTCGTACGACCTTGAAGGAGGCGGTTTGCGATATGGGAACATATCAGTCGGGCGTAGCCTTAACAGATGAAGAGGAGGATAAGATTATGGCCTTCCTCAACACCTTGACAGGCGAGTATCAGGGTAAGACACTTACAAATGTGAATGTTCAAAAATAGAATACTATGATTGCAGCAAACAGCAATAGATACGAGTGCCCAAGAGTGGAGATTGTGAATATCTCTGTCGAGAGAGGCTTTGCATATAGCACAACCTTAGAGGGGATGTACGGAACAGAGGATAGTTGGGATTAACGAATAATCGTTGAGATATGAAGAGACTAATTAAGCTACCATTCGCTATTGCGGTGGTGATGTTGGCTGTTTCATGTAGTGCGACACAGGAGAATGTATGTCACTCTAATGAGAAGTCGTCTTTGGTTGTCGATTTGGGCAACAGCCGTGTTACTCTTGGAGAGAAGCAATCCGATGGGCGCATACCTCTTCGTTGGAGCGAAGGGGATTGCATCGCAGCAAAAGGCAAGAGCTCCTCGGCAGCGCATATAGATTTGGAGCGTACAGATGTTGCAACTTTTAATTTCAGCGAGGCATTGACCTATCCGTGCAACCTGCTATATCCTGCATCTTTCTACAAAAATGCTACAACAATAACACTGCCTTTGGTGCAGATGTATTCGAGTAAGGGACTTGCCGCTAACACCCTGCCTATGGCGTCGTGTATTACGAGTGAGGGCGAAGCACCCATCTTAAAGCACCTTGTTGGCATTGTGCATTTGCAAATCAAAGCTGCGGAGGATGCGGTAGCAGATGACCTCTATCCGATACGAAAGATTGTGTTCGAGGGTGGCGAGAAAGAGCAGCTGTGTGGGGATTTCGAGATAGATTACGAGAGTAACACTCTAACACCTATCTCCTCGCAGGATGGCAAGAAGATTACGGTGGATATGATGAGTACCTCGTTATCAACCGCCGAGATTACCGATGTCTATATTGTTGTCCCTGCACGCGAATATAGTAGCGGATATAAAATTACCATCGTTAATACGCACGGTGGCGCAATGAGTAAGACAAAGAGTTCGTCGCAAACTCTCCATCGTGGCGAGGTTGTTACAATGCCTGTGTTCGAGTTTAAGCATACGCACTATACCTTGGATGTTGGCATATAACCCTTTGATTTTTGAGGAACTCCATCACTAAGTTGCGATAAAATTTGAGGATTTTGGGGATTTTAAGGAGTTTAAATTTTGAATTCTAAATTTTATTCGTACCTTTGCACCGCATTAAGTACTTAATTATAAAAAACACAAGAAGATGAAAAAGGGAATTCATCCAGAAAACTATCGTTTAGTGGCATTCAAGGATATGTCGAATGACCATGTGTTTTTGTGCAGGTCCGCCGTTTCGACAAAAGAGACCATCGAGGTGAACGGCGAAACCTATCCCGTGTATAAGATGGAAATCTCCAACACATCGCACCCATTCTACACTGGTAAGATGAAGTTGGTTGATACCGCCGGTCGTGTGGATAAGTTTATGAGCCGTTACGCAAAGCGCTACGATAAGAAGAAGTAGTCGGTTAGATGCTTCATGGAAAAAGAGAAAGAGCCTGTCCAACAAGTCAAAAAGTTGGACAGGCTTATTTTTTCAATTTTATCTTGCTCAGTAATGTAAATTTTTGAGAAGAGGCTCTTTAAGCCGAGAGTTGCGTTACCTCCTCTCAAAAGGTGGGTTTATCAAGTGAAAAGTTAGTCGAGTTCTTCGCTTGAAAAAGAATTTACAAGATTAAAGTCTTTTTTTAGCAAAATTTTATCTATCTTTGCTATATGATTTCGTCGGTATCACAATATATCTTCGCTGTCAAGCACCTGAATATGATGTCGAGAAATCTTGCTGCCAAAATGATATATCCCATCTTTGATGATGTGTTCCCTGATAGGCCGAAATGTCACATTGGCAATTCGGTGATTGTGTTTGAGGTTATCTGCGACGGCAAGAAGATGGCTATGCGTGTATATATGCGTCAGCACCCAAATCTGCGAGCTATCTACGGCGATAAATACTATCCAAGTGAACTCCTCATTAACACGGGCAATGACAATATTACAATGGCGGATGTGGTGCTGTGCGATTGGCACGAGGGCATAACTTTGCAAAACAAGATTGAGGCGTCGTGTAAATCGCTAATAACCATGGCAAATCTCTCATGTATGTTCGAGGAGTTTGCCGTTAGATTGCTAAATGAAAAGTGGGCGCACGGAGATATAAAACCTGAGAATATAATCTTCACGAATTATGGCCTATGCCTTATCGATTTCGACGCTACTTATCGCGATGGGTTTACCTTGGGCGATTGTGTTGAGGTGGGCACTCGCCAATTCCAACACCCTCAACGCGACAACAGATGTTTCGACAAGAGTATAGATGATTATCCCATTGCTCTTATAACCACTGCTTTGGCGGCGCTATCTCTCGACAAATCTATTAGTAAGGGCATTAAGAATAGCGACTATCTGCTTATCAAGCCATCGCTTGCAGTGGAGGGTAAGGATACGATGCTTGCGCACATCGAAAACCTCTTTGCCGAGCATGGAGATGTACGGCACTATCGCATAGCAAAACTCTTGCACTCCTCACAGCCGGCTCTTCCGCAGCTTAAAAATCTGATGGAGGCAACCACACGGCCTATTACTACGACGGCTGAACGATTGTCGTTGGAGTACTGCAATGGCTATTGGGGTTTTGCCGAAGATGGCAGATATGTCATACCTCCGTTATACAACCTCGCTTTTGAATTTAGCGAAGGGTTGGCATTGGTGCAAGTAGGCGATGTTTGGCACTTTATTGATGTTACGGGCAAGATTGTAATCACCTGTGGTCGCGGTCGCGGAATAAAGCCTTTTAGTGGTGGTACGACGCGAATAGTTCGCGAGGATGGAGAGTTTACGATATACCGAGATGGTAGGATAGAGAAAATTAACAAATAGATAGCTATGTATACACACGAGATTACACGCTGTCATCGTGCAGCAATAGTCATAGCCATTGACCAATCGAGCTCTATGAGTAGTGAAGTCCCTTTTGGAAACAATATCGTGTCGAAGGCTGAGGCTGTATCAATGGTCACGAGTTCTATTATAGACGAATTGATAATGCGTTCACATCGCGATAATGGATATCGTCACTACTTTGACATTGCATTGATTGGCTATTCGGGAGAGCAGGTCTACTCTCTTTTAGGTGAGGATATTGCATTTTATCCGATAACCCAACTTGCCAATCAAGTAACTCATCATAAGCCCTACTCATTCTCCTGCAACACTCTAAACAGAGGCGTATGCGAGATGGATGATGTGGCGTCAATATGGGTTAAGCCGCGAGCGCAGGGTGCGACACCAATGTACAAGATGCTATGTTGTGTGACACAGCTTGTGCACGAGTGGTGCAATAAGGAGGAAAACAGAGAGAGTTTTCCGCCATTGGTTTTCAATATCACCGATGGCGAAGCGACAGATGCCGACTACGATATGTTGCGCGATGCGGCTCTACGCCTGAAAAAGACAGGTACACAAGATGGTAATACACTCTTCGTGAATGTGCATCTATCCCCCGATAGCAATCACTCATCAATAATATTTCCGACCACATACGAGACGCCAATATCAATACGCCACGCACATCTTCTAATGGATATGTCGAGCGCTATACCTCCGCAATTGGAGGGTACAATCATTGATTGTCGAAAAACCTACTCCAAAGGTCCTTATGTAGCAATGAGCTACAACACCTCTATATCCGAGATTATCACGGTGCTCAATATCGGCTCGCGCAGTTTCGTAATGGGATTATAGATGCGGATGCTCTAATTCTTTACACGATAGGCTCGTTGCACGCCCTTAATACGCATAATGGCGTGTATGAGTGTATCCACAACTCCCACCGAAGGAACCTCGACACTGATAGTGCCAACACCCGTACCATCGCCACGCGAATTGAGGTTTATAGAACGGATATTCAACTTCATATCGCGACTCACCACCTCGGTAATCTGATTTACCAAACCCGACGAGTCGTTGGCATTTATGGCTATCGTAACGCGGAAAGCGCCCTGTGCACTCTCACGCCACTTAGCCTCCATAATACGATATGGATACTGCTCGCGCATACGCTTGGCATTCGGGCAGTCGGTGCGGTGAATGGTGATACCCGTATTTATCGTCACAAAGCCGAAGATATCATCGCCCTTAATAGGGTTGCAACATTTGGCAAGCTTGTAGACAATATTATTTATGCTCTCGTCGATTATGAGGGCATCGCTCGACTGCTTTGCAGGTGTTGAGGTTACGGCACGGCGACGGGCCTCCGCTTCCGCCTCCATTGCTCGACGCTCCTCGTCAGCTTCGCCTGAGAGCCACTTTGCAAGTAGCTCCTTCACCACCGCGAGGTCAATCTTCTCCTCGGCAATAAGTTCGTAGAGGGCCGTGCCGGTGCGCTGCTTGTAGTATTTACAGAGGTAGGCTACAACTTCATCGATACTTTTGGTTATCTTCCAGTTTTTCAACTTGCGTTCCAACTCCTCGCGACCAAGATTTGCGCTCTTGGCCTGCTCCTCACGGATTACCGATTTGATTTTCTGCTTTGCCTTTTGAGTTACGACAAAGTTCAACCAATCAGACTTTGGTTGCTGATTTTTCTGCGTCAAAATCTCGACAATATCGCCATTGTGCAGCAGCTCACGAATAGGCACTGCGCGACCATTTACCTTACCACCCGAACAGGTACAACCGAGGTTGGAGTGGATATCGAAGGCGAAGTCCAGCACGGTAGCCCCCTCAGGCAACTTGCGAATATCACCATTCGGAGTATAGACGAAAATCTCGCCCGAAGCGGGTTTTGCATCGAACCTTTCGGCTATATCCTCTTTGGTCTCGCTCATTGTTTCGCGCAGGCGCTGCAACCACTTCTCGCTGGTCTGCGCACCCTGATTTACACCCTTGTATCGCCAATGGGCTGCAATACCCAACTCGGCAATATTATCCATTCGCTCGGTACGAATCTGAATCTCCACCCACTTGCCATCGCCCGCAGCAACGGTAGTGTGCAACGACTCATAACCGTTCGACTTCGGTATCGAAATCCAATCTCGCATACGGTCGGTGTTTGGGGTGTAGAAGTCGCTCACAATAGAGTATGCCAACCAGCACTGCGCCTTCTCCATCGGCTCAGGGCAGTCGATGATAATACGAATGGCGAAGATGTCGTAAACGCCCTCGAAAGGAACTTTTTGCTTGCGCATCTTGTTCCAAATAGAATAGACTGACTTTGTTCGGCTCTTGATGTGGTACTTTATACCTGCCGCATCGAGTCCTTTGCGAATAGGCTCGATAAATCGCTCGATAAAGTCCAAACGCTCTTTTTCTCCTTCGCGTAACTTGTCGGTAATATGTTTGTAGTCAGCAGGTTCGAGTTGCGCTAACGAGAGGTCCTCCAACTCACTCTTGATATTGTACAAGCCGAGTTTGTGGGCAATCTGCGCGTAGAGGTTCATCGACTCCCACGCCTTCTTCTGTCGTTTTGCTTCGGGGAACATCGCAATCGAACGCATCACTTCGAGGCGGTCGGCAAGTTTTATCAAGATGACACGAGGGTCCTCCGAATACGACACAATCATATCGCGGAAGTCCGACGCCTGCTCCGACTGTGTATTGAGTTTCAACTCCGAGATATTTGCCAAGCCAATAACGATGCCTATAACCTCCTCACCAAACTCCTTGCGGATAGTTTCGAGCAGCAGTTCAAGGGCTTCGTCGTCATCTCGCTTTGCCTCGATACGCACCACATCGTGGAGAATAGATGCAACCGTAGAGTTGCGACCAAGTCCCACCTCGGTAGCAACAATATGTGCCACCTCGACATCGTGGTCTAACATTGGCGTACCATCATAACGCACCAAGCCCTCCATTCGCTCAGCCGCGAATACGAGAGCCTTATCCACCAACTCCTGCGTGGTGGTCGAGAACTGCTTTGCGACAGCATCTCTCAATCTGCTATATCTCCCAAATAAATCCATATAGCCTAACTATTTAAATGCCCAATTAAAATGCCCAAACCCAAGGTATGACCGAGAGTAGAAGCAGCAGAAATAGTACCACATAAAGCACTCCGCGCCACGCTCGGCTCTTAATATGCTTGCGAACAAATCCATCTATGGTCTGCCAGTGGAGAACAATATGCAGTACGAGCAGTAGCAACATCACCACACCCGACCAGAGGTGTATTTTGCTCCACAATCTGCGGCTGTCGCCCACAATCCAATAGGCCACATCGCGCACCCACGACTCGTAGGCTAAGCGTCGCAGTGGCGCAATAATCTTGATTACAATACCACTGACACTCACAACCACCATCGACAAGAACATCGCAAGGTCTACAATAATATTTGTCTTCAACGAGGTTTTCATAATTTTCACGCTTCCGCTATCGCAAAGTTAAGCTATATTTTGCTTTTTAGCAAATAGAGTGGTTGTTTGAGATATAATTTGTCGTATACCTGTACGCCAAAATATGTAAAAAAAATATATCAGCTTTTGTAAAAATGATTAAAAACACTACCTTTGTAGTGATTGTGAATTTTTTTTGTCTAAAATCAGACACTAAAAGATGGATATCGTTATTACTTATGTAAACGGATTGGACCCCGTTTGGCAGCGCGACTACGAGAAGTATACCAACCAGCCTGTATTGGAGAAGCGTTTTCGAGATTGGGGAACGCTGCGCTACCTCTTTCGCGGTATAGCCGAGAATATGCCATTTATCCGCAAGGTGCACCTTGTCGTGTCACACGAAAGCCAAGTTCCTGAGTGGGTAAACCGCAACGAGGTGAATGTGGTGCTGCACAAGGATATTATCCCTGCGGAGTATCTGCCGACATTCAACTGTAACCCTATCGAGATGCACCTACATCGCATCGAGGGGTTAGACGAGGAGTATCTATACTTCAATGACGATGTCTTTCCGATGAAGTCATGCTCGGCAACCGACTTCTTCAAGGAGGGCAAGTGTTTCTTGGGGATGACACACCACCTCTTCGTGTGGGATATGTTCAAGAGTATTTGCCGCAACTCCGACCACCTTGCACGCAGAGCATTAGGACTAAAACCCCGACGCCTGTTTTTGCGACCACAGCATGTATGTACTCCTATGTTCCGCAGCGAGTGCGAGGAGCTATATGCCAAAGTGCCTGCCGAGATAGCAAAGACCTCGATGGCAAGGACTCGTAACGGCGAAAACCTCAATCAGTATCTCTTCCTCGACTATATGTATCTGAAAGGGCGACTTGTAAATAGGCGTATCTCTAAGAAGCACTTCTCGGTCGGGGTTGTTTCGGCGAAAAAGTTACATCAATTTATTACCCGACCATCGCATAAATTGGTCTGCATAAACGATGTTCAACTCTCCGAGGAGCGCTACAACGAACTTCGTCAGGCTCAGTTAGATGCTTTTGAGGAGCGTTTTCCGCACAAATCGAAATATGAATTATGAACGATAAGATAGATGCCGTCATAACTTGGGTTGATGGCGACGACCCTCGACACAAGGCCAAACGACAGCAGTTTGGCACGCAGAGGATGTTTGCCGAGGAGCATGTTGCCGGCGATACCCGTTTCAGCAGTCTTGGCGAGATATTCTACTGCGTAGCATCTATAAATCGCTTTGCTCCTTGGATTAACAAGATATATATCGTCACCGACGAGCAAAATCCCAACTTAGAGCCCTTCTTGGAGCAACACTTTCCACAGGGCTATATTCCGATTGAGATTGTAGACCACAAGACCATATTTCGGGGATACGAGCACTATCTGCCGACTTTCAACTCCATATCTATCGAGTCGATGACATGGCGAATACCGGGATTGAGCGAGAAGTTTGTGGAGTTTAATGACGACTTAATACTCGGAGCGCCCGTAATGCCGAGCGACCTCTTCTCGGAGAGGGGAGCCGTATGCTATGCTACGCGAAAAAGCTATCTGCTGACAGCCTTTACTCGACTATTTAAGTATCGTCGCGATGGCTCGAAGAGCGTTTCATATAAGCAGACGATGCTGAATGCTGCGGATATTGCCGGCAATCATCGCTTTTTCTTGAAGATGGACCACACCCCAAAGGGGTTGTCGCGCAGTTTTTATGAGGAGTTCTTCTCGCGCCACACCGAGGTCTTGGAGCGTAATATATCGCATCGCTTCCGTCACGCCTCACAGTTCAATCCGCAGGAGTTGCAATATCTTTCGCTATATATGGCAGGAAGATGCGAGTTGCGACCAGTGAAGGGCAACCTATTCTATCTGAAACCCAAGAAAGGTATCGATTATATTGCTAAGAAGTTGGCTCTCTTCTCTCGCAACAAAGAGTGTAAGTTCGGCTGTTTCAACTCGTTAGATATGGCGAGTCGAGAGGGGCAAACTATGATTGTCGAGTGGATTAAAGAGCGTATTGGCCTTTCGGATTAAATCACAAATTTTTGAATATACCATCTTATCACACGCGCCTTTAATGGTAGGCGTGTGCCGTTGGGTATCAACGATATCTTACGACACCAATCTCGCGCCTCCTCGCGCTCGGTCGCGCTCTTTGCAAGGCGGAGCAGATGGCGCAACTTACGAAGCAACTGCTCCGAACATCTTGCTCCGACAGTAGCAATCTCCGTTGCTGAGTATATACCACTCTCGTTGATAAACTCCAAGCGCATACAGGTTGCTCGCACAAAGTCGCGCATACGGCGGAAGCTGCCCGAATGTATGATGCTTGTAGTGCGCTGATAATAGTTGTAGTAGGCTCTATTGATATTTGCACCGCGCCCGCATGCCGCCATAAAGAGGTGAGTTGAGGCTCTATCCTCGTGGTACATATATGTCGGAAATTGCAGCTTCTCGAATAGGTCGCGACGAATAAGGAGCGTGCATACCACTCGCGATATCTTGTCGGTGAGGTTTAGCGTAGTCAGAGCCTTAGCATCCAAAATATCGATTTTGCCATCCTCTCTATACGGATATTTATTCTTGCGATTGTCGTATGTCATTACGAATGAGCAGTTTACCAAGCCTAAGCCGTGCTTAATGGCCAAATCGTACATATCTCTGTACATATCGGGATGCACGGTGTCGTCGCTATCTACAAAGCCAACATACTCGCCGGTTGCTACCTTTACACCCTCATTGCGGGCAGTCGAAAGGTCCGCTTTGTCGATACTCAATACTTTGATGCGACAATCCTCCTGTGCAAGAGTTTTGCACACCTGCAATGAGTTGTCTGTCGAGCAGTTTTCTACCAATACAATCTCTATATCGGAGAGCGACTGTGATGTTAGCGAGGCTACACACTTCGTCAAGAAAGGGGCGGTGTTGTGTACTGGAACAACAATAGTTACTCTTGGCATACTTTTTTTGCGTTAGAAAGTCTGTTTTAGTCTACTTTGCACTTCACGATGCAAAGGTATAAAAAAGGTTTGGTTTTTGCTACACCAAAGATACAACCAATTTATAAACACTATGAAAAGTACTAAATTCTACCTTCTAATGACCTTTGCAGTGGCGCTGTTGGCAGTCGCCTGCAACAAGGATGACAAAATCGATGACGAACTCAATCCGAGCGAGGCAAAGCGCGTCGCCTTCGCCGAGCAATTTGCCGAAGTGCATCTGAGCAAGGACCTTCGCGAAGCGGCCGATGTTGTGGTGTCGTGCATTGGACTTGACCATCAATCGTTAGACCTCTCCACAGCCACAATCTCCGATAGAGCAGAGGCGAGAGGCGAACTCTCTATCAGGGATATAACATATCCTTGCGCCGTAACTATCACTATCACCATAACGCCTAACACGGAGTTTGTGCCCGAATTAAACCGTACCTATAATTTCAGATATTGGGCAAGGGGCATAGTGAAACTCACCGACAAGGATAGAAAGGTCTTAGCCACAGGCGATGACACCGAAGAGGGCGGATTTAGTGTAACAGCAAAGGAGGATACTCCGTGGAATAGCCTCCTTAATATCTCGCCAATAGTAACC
Source organism: Rikenellaceae bacterium (assembly GCA_015059865.1). GTDB lineage: Bacteria > Bacteroidota > Bacteroidia > Bacteroidales > Rikenellaceae > Alistipes. The sequence goes on from SUZP01000014.1 coordinate 23,809, forward strand.
TCCGTGCGCGTAGTCGAGCGAGCCGACGGCTCGTTGGAGATTGAGGATTAATTTCTGCCTTCTGCCTACAAAAGAGAGTTGCAACGAACTATCTTCGCTGCAACTCTTTACTTCTATTGGTTTATTTTCTAAAAGTGCGAAACCTTCTCGCCAAGAACGGCCGATAGGAGGTTATTGGCTGCCGAAGAGGCTCCGATACGGAACAAATCGGTTGTGAGCCACTCCTCGCCCAAAATCTCCTCTACAATGGTGTAATACAACGCTGCATCCTCAGGTGTGCGTACTCCACCTGCCGCCTTGAAACCCACCTTCACGCCGGTCTTCTCGTGGAACAACTTTATCGCACGACACATTACAACAGCCGCCTCAGGCGTTGCTGCAACATCTATCTTGCCCGTTGAGGTCTTGATGAAATCTGTGCCTGCCAACATAGCCAACAACGAGGCGTCGTGTATCAACTGCGGAGTTTTCAAGGCTCCCGTTTCGAGAATAACCTTCAAAATAGTGTCGGCTCCCATCTCTTGACGAATAACCTCTACTTCGGCAGCAGCCTCGTCATAGTTACCTGTCAAAACCTTGCCTACATTCATCACGATATCGACCTCGTCTGCTCCATTCTCGACGGCCATAGCCACCTCCAACATCTTCACTTCGAGGAAGGTCTGCGATGCAGGAAAACCGGCTGCAACGCTCGTAATGCGCATTGGCGAGCCATCCACAGCCAAGCCTACGGTCTCGACAAACGAAGGATAGACGCAAATCGATGCTACATTTGCCAATTCGGGATATTTTGCATAGAAATCCACGGCTCTCTTGGCAAACGCCGACACCGACTCCACCGAGTCATTGCAAGTCAGCGTTGTCAAATCGACAGCCGACAATGCAAAAGCATAGACCTCCTTGCGGTAATTGCGTGCCGACAACTCCTTGATGCGTGCAACCTCTGCTGCCACCTCCGCCTCGCTCCACGACGGGGCGAACTCCTGTAATCTACTCTTGTACTCCATAGTTTTTTGGCTTTTAGCCATTAGCTTTGTTATCTATTTAATTCCGCGAACATTCTTCTCCCAAGCCCACGCCGAACGCAATGTTTCATCCAACGAACGCTCTGCCTTCCAGCCCAACTCCTCGTTCGCGAGCGAGGTATCTGCCCAAATGGCTACCACATCACCTGAGCGACGCGGTGCAATCTTGTAGTTGAGTTTCAGGTTATTAACCCTCTCGAACGATGTTACAAGCTCCAACACCGATACTGCACGACCCGTGCCAACATTGAATATCTCGTAGCGCTCTTTGTTCTTCTCCTCTATCATTCGCTTGATAGCAGCCACATGTGCCTTTGCCAAATCGACGATGTCAATATAGTCGCGCAGACACGAGCCATCGGGAGTGTTGTAGTCGTCACCAAACACCGACAAACACTCGCGAATACCAGCCGCAGTCTGCGTAATAAACGGAACAAGGTTTTGTGGTACGCCACGTGGTAACTCGCCAATCAAGGCCGATGGATGAGCTCCGATAGGGTTGAAATATCGCAGAGCTATACCCTTCAAGTCGCTGTATGCTGCAACAGCATCGCGAAGAATATCCTCGCACATCTGCTTGGTATTGCCGTAAGAGGATGTTGCGGGCTTGCGCGGAGTCTGCTCCGTAACGGGGAGTTCGTCAGCCTCGCCATATACCGTAGCTGACGACGAGAATACAATATTGTGGCGGCCATACTCACGCATCAGGTCGATTATATTCATAAACGAGAGAAGGTTGTTTCGGTAGTACTTCATCGGCTCTGCCACAGACTCGCCCACAGCCTTGAAGGCAGCAAAGTGAATTACCGAGTCGAACTCATACTCCTCGAATACCTTACGGAAAGCCTCCTTGTCGCAACAATCAACATTGATGAACGGCACATCTACGCCCGTAATTTTGCGCACACCCTCCACTCCCGACATATCGGAGTTCGAAAGGTTATCTGCTACGACAACATTTAACCCTGCATTAATCAACTCTACCGCAGTATGCGAGCCTATGTAGCCCGCACCACCCGACACTAAAACCGCTCTCTTTCCCATTTTTGTAGTAATATAGCAACCTTTGCGTCTAATTTAAGCGAGAAATTTATCTCGCTATGCTATGCAAAGATAGTATATTTTATATATATTTGCACTATTATTAATAAAAATTTTAGGCGTATGAGCAATATTATCACCGCCGAACACATTACCAAACGATTTTCGGCGCACACTGCACTCGACGATGTATCGGTCGAGATTCCGCGTGGCTCGGTTTACGGTCTGCTTGGTCCGAATGGAGCTGGCAAAACCACCCTTATCCGTACAATTACACGCATTACACTGCCCGACGAGGGGCGTATTCTCTTTGATGGCAAGCCGATAACGCAGCAGGATATATTCCGCATCGGCTACCTTCCCGAGGAGCGCGGCTTATATCGCAAGATGAAGGTCGGCGAGCAGGCTCTCTTCCTCGCTAAGTTGAAGGGGTTATCGCATCACGATGCTCTCGTGCGCCTGAAAGAGTGGTTCACTCGTCTCGGTATCGAAGATTGGTGGAACAAGAAGGTTGAAGATTTGTCGAAGGGTATGGCGCAGAAGGTACAGTTTATTGTAACTGTGCTGCATCGCCCCGAACTCCTTATCTTCGACGAGCCATTTTCGGGCTTCGACCCAATAAATGCCAATCTGCTTAAAGAGGAGATTTTGCGTCTGCGCAACGAGGGCGCAACCGTGATTTTCTCCACGCATAATATGTCTTCGGTCGAGGAGATTTGCGACCATATAACCTTGATAAATAAGTCGCACAATATACTTTCGGGCAAGGTGGATGATATTCGCCGTAAACATGGTGGCAACATCTTCTCGGTGCAGTATAAGGGTGATAGCCAACAACTTGCCGAGCGTATCGGAGGGGTATGCGAAATTATTGCACAGGAGGATAACACGACAGGATACTCCTCGTTGAAGGTGCATATCGAGCGTAACGAGGATGTTCGCTCGGTGGTGGCACTTATAAACGACACGGTCGAGATGCGACAATTCACCGAGACAATCCCTTCGATGAATGACATCTTCATTCGCGCTGTAAACGGAACATTATAATATTAGTGAGTAGTGAGTGGTGAGTAGTGAGTAGTTAAAAACTTTCAGCGCACGACAGAGAAGGCTGAAAGCCTGACGCCATAGAACGCCAAGGGCGTGACGCCATAAAGCAGTCGCAGACTGCGCCGCCAATTGGCTTGCGCCTTGACAGGGACCAGAGTTCATAGAACCGAAAAAACAAAAAGCAAAGAAAATGAGAAACATTTCATTAATCATTGGTCGCGAATTTCGCGAGCGAGTATATAAAAAGTCGTTTATCATCACAACGATTTTGATGCCGTTGTTGATGATTTTGTTGGGTGCTGCACCAACTCTGATTATGGAGTTTGTGGATAGCGAAACCAAGAAGATAACGGTTGTTGACGAGAGTGGCTTGGTCGCTCCGCGCCTCGAATCAGGCGAAGAGGTTATATTTAGTCTGTCGGAGAAGGACCTTGCCGAGACACTTATTGCAACGGCAAATGATGAAGATAATTTCGGCGTGTTACACATCGGCAAAGATATCGTAGCCAACCCGAATAATGCACGACTCTACACAACATCCTCTTCTTCGCTTATGCTTGAAGAGTTTATCGCCGACCAAATCGAAAAGGTTATCGAGAGCGAAAGGCTCAAAGCCTACAATATCGAAAATATCGACGAGATACTCGAAAAGGTGAAGGCTTCGGTACACCTTGCAACATTCCGCACCGACAAAGACGAAGAGTCAGCAGCAACCTCAGCGGTAGCCTCTTCGTTGATAGGTATGTTGCTCGGATTTCTGCTCTACTTCATCCTCGCCATCTACGGCTCGATGGTTATGCAGAGTGTTATTGACGAGAAATCATCGCGCATTTTGGAGGTTATGGTATCGACTGTCAAACCTTTCGAGATGCTGATGGGCAAAATTCTTGGTATAGCACTCGTAGCTGCTGTTCAAGTATTGGTTTGGGGTGTGTTGATTGTTCTTTTCAGCGCTGTTATTATGCCGGCATTGATGCCTGAAAATATCCTTGACAGTGTTCAGCAGGTGCAGGCAGGAGCCGATGTCTCGGCACTCGCAATGCAACAAGATGTCTCGCCTGAGATGCTTACTGCTATGGCTTCATTGCTCGACACAGGACATCTCGCAGTGATTATCAGCATCGTATTGCTCTACCTTGTTGGAGGCTTCCTTCTCTTTGCTTCGCTCTATGCAGCGGTAGGTGCAAGCGTAGACCAAGCGCAAGATGCACAGCAACTCACAACAATCATCACACTGCCGATAATTGTAGCGTTTGTCGTTACGATGATGGTGATGAAGGACCCAAATTCGCCATTGGTATTCTGGTGTTCGATGATTCCGTTCACATCGCCAATAGTTATGGTGGCGCGTATTCCAAGTGGTATCCCTGCGTGGGAGATAACTACCTCGTTAGTGCTTCTCTACGCAACATTCACCATCTGCGTATGGGGTGCAGCCAAGATATACAAGATAGGTATCTTTATGCACGGCGCAAAGCCGACATTCCGCGACCTGTGGCGCTGGCTGAAATACTAACATGAGAGGTTGTCTAATAAAATTTTAGACTCAACTTCGAAGTTCGACTGACAAAATGGGGGGGGTGACTAAAAAGTTTTTTTAGACACTCCCATTTTGCTCGAAGTTGTATAACAAGAGGGATTTCAAGGCTTGCGAAGTGTGAGAAACCGCAGCATACTTGGCGTATGTGAGGATTTCGAACACGAGTATAACGCAGAAATCACCTTGTTAGACAGCTTCATTTTGTCAGGAGGTTGAATAAAAATATAGCGTTTGGCGAAAGTTTGAGAACTTTTTATTCCTCGCTCTCCCAATTGGCATATTTTTTGGCTCAACGAGTGCGATGTCTATTGAATACCTTTAATGAGAAAGATTGTTATCCACTCGCAAAATCGTGATTTCGGAGCCTTGTTACGGGGTCTTCTTGCCGATATCGAGGCTCATTTTGTCGTTACAACATCGCGCATAGAGCTACTGCGCGTATGCAAATTGTCGCTGTACGACCTTATCCTTACCGATGATTTACGAATGTTTATGAATGGCTCCGATATGATGGAGCAGATTAGGCAGGGAGGGTTCCTACCTCAAATTTTCGTATTTTCACACGACCTCTCCGAAGAGAGTGCAGTTGCTTTGCTTGAAGTGGGTGTAAATCAGTTTCTTACACTACCCATAGCGCCTGAAAAATTGCGGCATAAAATCAATAAAATAGAGTACCAGCAATGATGACTATCTTGAACGAGAAGGTGGTGTTGGCCGCAGTATTTCCTGCTGTTTTGGCTATTACACAAGTGTTATTTACAACGCGAAAGCAATATCTAACATACGCCAAGGCTCTGTGCATTAAGCACATATCTTGTATGCTAATCCTGCCGCAGGAGCCAAGTGACGAGCAAATTCGTAAATTGCGACTTCGTTTTTCGACCGACACCATTCTCGATGCGGCGATATTCGTGTCGCAACACATCTATGGCAATATGTTATATCGCCTTTCGTCAATTGTTGAAGTATGCGAGATTGACCAATATCTACTTCGTTCGATAGGTCGCTCTATGTCGCATAGAGAAAGGGTTAAATCGCTATCAAAGTTATCGCAGCTATGCTCATCTACGGCAATTACGGAGCAATCGGAGGTTCTCCTCGACAAGGAGGAGCACTCTATACGCACATACGCAACAGCAGCACTTGTGATGGCACGCCCTGAGCGAGCCATACGATATGTTGCACGACTTACACACCGCCTTTCGTTGCATAATGTGGCGATGTTATCGCAGCTGATGCGTCGAGCCGGTGCGCCCATAGCCTACACTCCACTACTCGCCTCGCAGAGTCAAAACCTACAACTTATAGGGCTTTACCTATGTGAGCACTTCTCGATTATCGATGCTGAGCCGCTTATGCAAAAACTTTGCATAGCCGAAGATAGAGAGGTTTCTCACGCTGCTCTATACGCGATATGCTCTATTCGTGGCGATATTGCCACCTCGCAAGTTGATAGAGCTGTAATGCGACTATCATCATCTCAGCGCGATGCTCTTATACGCCACTTAATCAACTCTTGCTACTCGCTGCGTTCGTGTGCTCATCTGCTAACTTACGATGAACAGAAGCGATTTGGAGAGCGTTTAAACTCCTACAAGTGCCAAATCTTATGCAACTAACAGCTATTCTTCTATCTATCATTGCTCTTGTTGTATTCTACTTTGCCATACGCTTTGTTATGGTGTGGCATTGTGCACATCGCGATATGTTGGCTGCACCTATGCTCCGCGAAGGCATTGGGCACATAGGCATATCGGTAGTTGTCGAGTACCCGACAACCACAGCGCCACTACTTGCAATACTCGAAGAGGAGTATCCACGCTGCGAGGCGATTATAGTTACCGACCTGCAACAACCATCCTCGCCATTTATCCCGTTAGTGCAACAATTTCGTCTCGTAAAGGTCAATCATTCGGGTATGCAAAATGTTTGCACACTATATCGTTCACGCCATCGAGCCTTTCGACGGGTGGTTATTGTAGACATTCCGTTGGAGAATCGTCAATATGCGGCAGAGCGAGGTCGAGAGATTGCCTCCTACGACACCATCCTCTATCTGCAAGGAGAGAGTGTCATTGCACGCAGTGCTATAACATATTGTGCGAATGTTGTTGCACTACACTCTTCGGCTACGGATTTGGTTATGGAGAGCATAATTGGAGCTCCGTCTCGACTCGAAAGGGGGTATGTTGCCGATATGGAGGATAAGGTAACGATTGTGGCAGACCGCCCATTGGCTTGGAATGAGGAGAGTAGTTGGCCTTTAATAGTCGCACTGCTTGCGCCGATATTGATAGTTTTAGCAGCCCACTTCACGGGCGAAAACCTCTTCTCCACTCTTGCGATTATAGTCGTGCTAACACTATTTACGCTTCTGTTCCTTTCCTCTCGTTTGATAGTCGAAAAGAGCCTACTTGTGACACTCAACACAATATTGCGAAATTTTTATCGATATTTAGTATGGAAAGTGAAAAATTTTAACTATCTTTACGGAGTAAGGATGTGGAAGCGTTCTGCCATAAAGCTACCGCTACCGAGAAAAAGTTTCGCTATACGAGAGAGAAACAACAGAAAACAACTATGATAAAACAACACATCAGAGAGTATCTTTTGCCATGTGCCTTCAATGCCGCAGTGCGTGCAGGAGCTGAGATTATGAAGGTCTACCGCAGCAATAGCGCCGACCTCAACATCGAGATTAAGAGCGACAACACACCTCTCATCATTGCCGACCGCCTTGCTCATAACAAGATTAAGGAGGTGTTGGGTGAAACGCGTATTCCTGTGCTCTCGGAGGAGGGGCGCGAGATGTGTTACGATGAGCGCAAAAATTGGGAGATGTTCTGGCTTATAGACCCGTTGGATGGCACCATCGAGTTTATCAAGGGAAACAACGAATTTACCGTCAATATCGCCCTTATGTCCGAAAACGAGTGCGTTGGGGCGGTGATATATGTCCCTTATCTTGGGAAGGCCTACTTTGCCGAGCAAGGAGGTGGAGCAATGCTGTTGCAGGGCATTGAACCGAGCGAAACAGCACATTACACAAACGAGGAGATTCGTATGCACGCGCAGACTCTACCTCTGAGTGTAGCGCAGCACGATAAGTTCCGTATTGCCGTGTCGCGCTCGCACCAAACCGCCGAAACGGCTGAATATATCGACAATATGCGACAGCTACACAACGAAGTTGAGGTCATAGAGCAGGGCAGCTCCTATAAATTCTGTCTTATGGCCGAGGGTGAGATTGACTACTACCCTCGCACAACAACCACCTACGAGTGGGATACAGCGGCAGCAGAGTTGATACTCGTGGAGTCGGGAGGTGTAGTGCGTACACTGCCAGACCACCGTTCACTACGCTACAATAAGGTCGATTTACATAATCCGTGGTTTGAGTGCCACAGATTTAAATAGAGCCCCGCTATCTACTATTTTGCCCTATTCTGAGAGTTGAAATATTTACACCATGTAGTGATGCCGCACTTGTCGCACTTAGGCTTGCGCGCAAGGCAGGTGTAGCGACCGTGCAGAATGAGCCAATGGTGTGCAATCGGCAGAAGATGCGAGGGGATATACTTTTCGAGTTGTAATTCGGTAGCACGAGGGGTTTTTGCACCGACCGACAGACCAATACGCGCCGAGACACGGAAGACATGGGTATCGACAGGCATAACCTCCTTATTCCAAACGACAGCACCCACAACATTTGCCGTCTTGCGACCAACACCCGGCAGGCGCATCATCTCCTCGATATCGCTTGGCACCTCGCCACCAAACTCAGCAACTAACATTCGCGCCATCGCAGCCAAGTTCTTCGCCTTGTTGTTCGGATAGGAGATGCTGCGAATATACTCATAAATCTCCTCTGGCGAGGCTTGCGCCATATCGTATGGCGTAGGATAGGCCTCGAAGAGTGCGGGCGTGGTGAGATTTACGCGCTTGTCGGTACACTGTGCCGACAAGATTACCGCCACCAACAGCTGGTAGGGATTTTCAAAGTTCAGCTCACTCTCCGCCACAGGCATCGCCCTCTCGAAGTACTCAATTACGCCTCTGTATCGCTCCTCGCGTCTCATATTTTGTTATAGCTTTGTTAGTTTTGCAAGCTTCGAAAGCAGCGTCTTCTCCTCGCCCGAAGCGAAGCGTACAACCAACTTATGGTCGGTAGCGAGTGGTACAACCTGTATAATCTCGCCCCTGCCGAATTTAGGGTGTTCGACACGCTCTCCCACCGCATAAGCGCACGGCTCCGAGGTTACCTGCCCCACGGTCGAGGTCGCCATACGGCGCATTCCCGACACATCTCGCTGCATAGTCGGTTGTGGTCGAGAAATCGGCTCTCTATTAAAAAAGTTTTCCGTTTTTCGGTTTATGTTCTCCGTTTTTTGCTGGTATCGTACATCAAAGCGGCGGCGCAGGGTGTCTATTGCCGACTCATTGCTGCCCCCGATAATCTTTGCACCTCCCTGCTCTCCACGAGGCTTGGCGTGAAGATTAAAGTCGCACTCAACATACTGTTCATCAATCTCTTTCAAGAAACGACTCGGCTTCGAGAACTCCATATTGCCCCACTTAAATCGCATATCGACACACGAGAGCGTAGCCAATGACTTTGCTCGCGTCAAAGCGACATAGAACAATCTTCGCTCCTCCTCAATGCCCTCTACTGTTTCGAGCGCTCGCTGTGAAGGGAAGAGATTCTCCTCGCACCCCACGACATAGACATACTCATACTCCAAACCTTTGGCAGAGTGTACCGTCATCAGCGTTATTCGGTCCTTATCCTCCTCGCCCTCCTTATTATCCATATCGGTAAGGAGCATCAGCGATTGCAACCACTCTTCGATTGTTGCACGGTCAAAATCCTCGCGTTCCCCGTTGCGAATCTCCGCCTCGACCTGCTCGTTAAACATCTGCATCGAATTGACAACCTCCTCCAAGTTGCTCACCGCCGACTGCGACTCCGGCGTATTCTGCAAGCGGTAGAATGGTAGCAATCCGCTTCGCACTGCCACCTCCATACCGAAGTCGTACAACCCCTTCTGCTCACGCTCCAACGACAACGAGCGAATCAGACCGACAAACTCGGTAACCTTCTTCACAATCGCTTTCTCAACCGAGTCGGCAGGTGTGCGCTCGACCATCGTATCGACAGCCTCCCACATCGACACCTGCTTCTCCTGCGCTATTGTTGCAATACGCTCAACCGTTGTATCGCCGATACCTCGCGCAGGGGTGTTGATAATGCGCTTAAACGCCTCGTCATCACGCGGATTTATAATAAGGCGGATATACGAAAGCATATCCTTGACCTCCTTGTGGTCGTAGAATGAACTACCCTTGTAGATTCTGTACGGAACACCTCGCTGACGCAACGCATTCTCCAACGCTTGTGACTGATTATTCGTGCGATACAAAATCGCCACATCGCTCCAATCACTGCCATTTTCGCGCACCCTATCTCGCAGGTCCGACACCACCAAATCCGCCTCCTCGCGGTCGGTATATGCCTTGAAGATGCGAATCTTCTCGCCCGTAGCACCCTCCGAGAAGCAGCGCTTTTTCAACCTTCGTGAGTTGTGGTCGATAACCGAATTGGCGGCATCGACAATCGTCTGTGTCGAGCGATAGTTCTGCTCCAACTTAAAGACCTTCGCCTGCGGATAATCGCGCTGGAAGGAGAGGATATTCTCGATTTTTGCCCCTCGGAACGAGTAGATACTCTGCGCATCATCGCCCACTACGCAGATACGGGAGTGGTGCTGCGCCAAACGGCGAATGATGATATATTGCGCTTGGTTGGTGTCCTGATACTCATCGACCAAGACATATTGGAAACGCTCCTGATACTTTGCCAACACCTCTGGGTGGTCGCGAAACAAGAAATTTGTCTGCAACAACAAATCGTCGAAGTCCATCGCTCCGTTCACCTTACAACGCTTGCAGTATTCGAGATAGATATTTCCGAACTCAGGGATGCGCAACTCTCTATCCTCCGCCGCCAACGAGGTGTTGGCGATATACGCACCCGGGGTTATCAGGTTATTCTTCGCCATCGAGATACGCGAAGCGATAAATCCGGGCTTATACTTATCATCACTCAGCCCCTTCTCTTTGAGGATTGTTTTGATAAGGTTTTTCGTATCGTTAGGCTCATAGATAGTGAACTCCTTCGGATAGCCCAGCACCTCGGAATTCTCGCGCAATATTCGCGAAAATATCGAGTGAAAAGTACCCATACTGATATAGCGACTCTTCGCTCCGACCATCATCTCGATACGCTCACGCATCTCGTTGGCTGCCTTATTCGTAAAGGTCAGAGCTAAAATAGAGTGAGGCGATACCCCTTGTGCCAACATATAGGCGATACGCGTAGTCAGCACGCGCGTCTTGCCCGAACCTGCACCGGCAATAATCAGTGAAGGTTCGTTATACGCCTCAACCGCTGCGCGTTGAGCAGGGTTTAGCCCTTTTAAGATATCCTCATTTGCAATATTTCCCATATCAAAAATAGAGAGGCTCTATTGTATTACTCCTTAAATAGGTCAATCTCGCCACGCTCAACTTTGTGATAGTAGTCGGCAAGCAGGGCCACAAATGGCGATATCACCTCAATAGTATCTGTCACAGCATTTTCGCCCTCGCCCTTAATGCGATACAACATCGCTGCATAGAGCGCGCGAAAGCACAACTCCGTATCACTCATATCGCTCTCCTTGCCAAGACGCGAACGAAGTGCCGACAGGTGCGGTACGAGCTGAGCATATCGCTGACGATACGACTCGCCCAACTCCTCCTGCTGCATAAGCCGAAGATGTAAATCGTGCAAATCGGAGATAAGATGTAGTGTATGGTTCAAATGCCCCGACTGCTCCTTCTGCTCCTGTGCAAGAAGTTCTGCAATATCCATATACCACGCGAGGAGCACCTGTTCGTGCGCCGAATCCAATTTTCGAGGCTTTACGAGTGTTGAGTATATCGCTTCGGGTGAGAACTGCAACGCTCGCAATAAATCCTCTATTTGCCACAAATAGAGGATGTACTCGGCGATATTCTCCTTTCGTTTCTGTTGTGCTATATCCATAAGTCTTACAATTGTCGTTGCAAAGATAGAAAAAAAGTGGCTATATTTTACTCCTTTTACAAATATAAATATCTCTACTTTATGGGGTGATGATGCCACTTTTTACATCATTGCCATAAAGAGAGCCTGTCTAACTCTTTTACTTGTTAGACAGGCTCATTTTTTATATATTTCTCTTATCTATCTATTAGTAGAGGTGTCCAAAATAGATGGCATTCATCAACAACTTCGATGCGCCATACCAGTACGAACGGAAAGTGATATTATCGCAGAAGTGAATAACGCAACCTTCACCACAGGTTGTTACCGTAGCCACAGGGGCAGAAGCCAATCTGTCGAGATTGGTCTGCGAGATGTAGCCCGAAAGGTATGGATTTGCAGTGTAGCGCACTGGAACAATCGAGTTTCCAGTAGGCTCAGCATAGGCAGTTGTACCTCTCTTCATAATAGGAAGCTCATTGCCGACATATCCATATCCAAGCGGTGTAGTGTTGTCAATCGAAGCGTTGAGAATTAAACCCTTAATCTTGTTTGCAGTACCCTTCTCTGGCTCAGGAATAGTCTTGATTGAGGTCAAACCTGTATTATTGGCTGTCTTGTATCCACTCTGAACGGTAATAAGGGTACCACCTGCCTCAACCCACTTGCGAAGCTTATCGGCCGTCTTGCTACCCTTGCGAGGTGAGCTGCAAGTAGAGATAATTACATTGTACTTATTCAACGACTTCTTTTCGAGCTCAGTGGCATCCAACAATGCAGGAGCAAGACCATATTGGCGGTCAAGCTTGTACCAAATCTCACCGATAGTTGAAGAGCTTCCCGCATTCACCAACAATGCAACCTTAGGCATCTGGGCAGGAGTCAATTTAAGCTTATCAACCTTCAATGTGCTGGTAGCGTGTACATTAACACCATTTGCCTTAGCCGCCTCAACGAGAATATTATAAACCTTCTCTGCATCTGCACTCTGACCTTCAAGCGACACAACAGCACTACCGTAGCCCATCTTCACGCCATCAACCTTGAAAGGTTTCTGTGCAATGCCGACATTCACACCCTCCTTCAACAGTGCGCGAAGAAGGTTAGAGGAGTAGAGCTCGGTAGCCCCGAATACATAGGTATTAGCCTTTCCACCAACAACCTCTCCCTCAGGGAACTTCAACTCTGCACGCGCACCGAGTAGGCCATCAATCGAGGTCATATCAGCATGCTCAACATTGTATGCCAATGGGAATGTCCAAGTCGAGATATCGTAGAATACATTGCTCTGATATGCATCGAGACCGAGCTTCTCCCAAACAGCCTTAGTCTTGTAGAAGTAGGTCTGCTCTTCGAGTGGAATAACGAAAGCCTCGCCAGCCTTGAAACTCTGCTTACCAACATTTACATCCTTTGCGAGATGGTATACCTTAATGCCGTGGATGTTGAGGTTTTCGAGCAAGCGATATGCACGACCACGGTCACCAGTTGCTTGGAACACATATCCCTTAACAGGCTCATTCTTAGCTGCCTCGACAGACTTCTTGTAGAAGTCGCGTTGGTAATCAAGCATCGCTACTCGTCTGTCAAGACCTGAACAGAGGGCTGCGATACAGCCGTAAGTCTGGTTACGGATGCCATGGTTGATGGTTACAAGCTCTTTGCCGATAACAACCTTGAAACTGCGAGTATTTGGTTGCTCATAAAGCAAACAAACCGAGCCCTGAACATCACCGTATGCAGCACCTTTGCCGAGATAGAAGTCGTCGTAACCTCTACCGCTGTATGGGTTTGCACCTATCGGAGTAAGAGCATTCGACACATAAGCACCTATCTCGCCTGTCAACTTCTGATTTTCGAGTGTTACATAAGGGTGTAAGCGGTCAGATGGACCAGGGCTGTGGAAGAATGTATTCTTCTTACTACCCTTCTCGTGGAGGTCGAGCACCAAGTTTGGCATCCAATCGAGATATTGGCTAACTGCGACTTTTCCCTCTGGGTGCTGACACATCAAGAGGTCGCGGTTTGCATCTGCCCAGTAGTGGTTTGTACGACCACCCGGCCAAGGGTGTTTGTACTCCTGCGAAGCCTTGTTTCCGGTCTTCAAATTACCCGAAACAACATTACACCAAGTAGCAAAGCGGTTGATACCATCAGGATTTGAGCCGGGTACCAACAGGAGTACCATATTGTCGAGCATCTCCAATACAGCCGCATCCTGCGAAGCTGCAAAGAAGTAGGACATAACTACGGCTGCATTTACACCCGAAGCCTCGTTACCATGGATTGAGCAGGTGATATTGGTAATCAACGGCATCTGCTTGGTGTCGAGCGAAGCAGATTGCTCAGGGTTGATTAACTTCAAGTGGTCGGCCTTAATCTGGTCGAGGTTAGCAATATTCTTTGGCGAAGAGATTACCAACTGCACAAAGCGACGCGCCTCGTGAGTACGACCAAGTTCTACCAAACGAACACGGTCAGATACTCTTGCCAAGGTCTCGGCATAGTGCAAAACATCGCCCCACTCACAGTAGCGTGAACCAATCTCAAAGCCAAGAGCCTCCTTTGGTGTCGGGATAGACTTGTCGTAGTTGCCTTCGAGTTTTACCTCCCCTCCGTTGAGTTGGAGAGTCTTAGGGATGAAGTAATCCAATGTCTTCACATCTTCATCCACAAATGTTGGCTGAGCCATCGCTGTCAGCGACATAAGCATCAAGCCAAAAAATAGAAAGATTTTCTTCATAACTGTTGATTTTTAAGGTTTAACATCTATTTTAGATACTCTATTTTATATTTTGTTAAATTCCTATCGTTGCAATTCTCTCCGCCACGCGTTCGCCATCGAGTGCTGCCGAGATTATGCCCCCTGCAAAGCCTGCCCCTTCGCCTACTGGATACAACCCTGCCACCTCAGGATGTTGCAGCGTATCTCTATCGCGCGGGATACGCACAGGTGTCGATGTGCGCGACTCAACACCCACAACCACCGCATCGTTACTTTTGTAGCCACGCATACGCTTATCGAACAACGATATTGCCTCACGCAGTCGTGACGAGATAAATTGTGGCATCCATTCGTCTAACCTCGAAGGCACAATACCCGGAACATACGAAGATTTCGGCAAATTCGCCGAGCGACATCCTGCCACAAAATCTGCTACGCGCTGTGCAGGAGCCGTCTGATGTTCAGGTGCTTGTACTCGTGCCGCCTGCTCCAACTGCTGCTGAAAGACCAAACCTGCCAAGGCTCCATACTTCTCGGTGAGATGGGCGAAGTCCTCCTCCCTAATCTCCGTTACGAAGCCCGAATTGGCGTATGGCGAGTTGCGATGCGAGGGCGACATTCCATTTACCACCGACTCGCTCTCGTCGGTCATCGCAGGTACGATAAAACCTCCCGGACACATACAGAACGAATATACACCGCGACCACCAACCTGCGCCACCAACGAGTAGGATGCCGATGGCAGGTACTCCATCTCCGAGGAGCGATGGTATTGTATATCGTTTATCAGCTGTTGCGGATGTTCGATGCGAACACCCATAGCGTATGGCTTCGCTTCAAGACGCACACCACTGTTGTGGAGCATATAGTATACATCGCGCGCCGAGTGTCCCGTAGCCACAAGCACAGCTCGTGCCTCCACCTTGTCACCACCTGCCACAACACCTTCGACACGGCCATTGCGGATAATCAACGCCTCTACTCTGCGCTCGAAGTGCACCTCGCCACCTGCCTCGCGAATGGCGTTACGCATACTCGCTATGATACGCGGCAATCTATCGGAACCTATATGCGGATGTGCCTCGTACAAGATTTCGGGCGAAGCACCATGGAAGACGAGTCGCTGCAAGGCACGATTGTAGTCACCTCGTTTCTTGCTTCGGGTGAAGAGCTTTCCATCCGAGAATGTACCTGCACCACCCTCACCAAAGGCGTAGTTCGAGTCGGGATTAACACCTTGGTTGCGCTGAATTTTAGCGATATCCTTGCCACGCTCGATGACCTCCTTGCCACGCTCAAAGATTATAGGCCTAAACCCCAACTCTATAAGTCGCAGTGCTGCATACAACCCCGCAGGACCTGCACCTATGATGATAACTTCGGGCTTGCCAACAACAGAAGGATAGTCAAAATGGAGAGGCGAAGGCTGCTCCTCACAATCTATGTATACCTCAATCGAGAGATTTACTTTCAAAGCACCACGCCTTGCATCCACCGAACGCTTCACGATACGCAGTAACGCAATATCGCCCTGCTTGATGCGCAACTCGCGGGCAACAATCGGGGCGTAAAATTCGCACGAAGAGGCCTGTTTAGGCGAAAGTATAAGATTAACTATCTTAGGCATACAACCTCAATTGGAGCGTAAAATTAGCACATTTATTTAAAATTTCCTACGAAAAGATGTATTTATTACGAAAAAATATCTACCTTTGCACACGCACTAAGGCGGATATGGTGTAATTGGTAGCCACGCCAGACTTAGGATCTGGTGCCGAGAGGCGTGGGGGTTCGAGTCCCTTTATCCGCACAAGCGACTGTTCTATTGGCAGTCGCTTTTTTTGTGCAGATAAAGGAACTTGCACTCGTTGTGGCGGCTCGGCATACTTGTCGACGGATATATTTGGTGTCGCTTTGACACATAATTTTTGCCATATATCAGGAAAATTTTGTATATTTGTTGATGAATGAACTATTTATAAATAAAACAAGCATAGGATATGACACTATTGAAAGAAGATGGCAGTTTGGATGTTGAATGGATAAATAGACTTCCTTTAGAAGAACACTTTAAGGTGGTTGAATCTCTAACTGAAAAACAGTTCAAAGAATATTTATCAAAAAAGACAATTAATGAGTCTGTAAATTATCCACATAAAACATATGTTGATAAACCAATGGAGGCGTGGGGTGTAGATGCATTAGAGTTTATAAAAAAAATGAGAAATAGTTTGAAATGATGAAGATGCACTATTTAAACGAAGATGTGAGATTAGAAAAAATGACACAATATTACATCAAAGAAGATAAATTGCCAACAAAACAAAAACAAAAGAACCTGCCTAACATTTCGACAGGCCCTTTTTTTGCAGAATTATATAGCTCAGAGTTGTTTTTTATTCTCCCTCTGCTACGCTCGAAGCTCTCTAACAAATCCCTTTCGGCATCTGCTTTCTCTGGAAAGTCTCATTTACACCGAGTAAATTATAGGGTATTTTCACCCATTTTCTAAGATTTGCTAATGATATGCAAAACATTGTGTTTTAGCGTATTCTGGCAAATTTTCTTTTCTTGCGATTTGCAAAATTTGCCGATAATATCTAC
>SUZP01000059.1 GCA_015059865.1 Rikenellaceae bacterium
ACTACTATAATAACGACCGTATTAAACTAAAATTAAACGGAAAGAGTCCGGTGCAATACCGAACTCTTTACCAATAAAATTCTTTTTATTAATCAGTCCAACTTTTTGGGGTCAGTACATTTTTTAGACACTCCCTTTTTGTTAGAAGTTGTATAACAAGAGGGATTTCAAGGCTTAAACCTTCTTCGAAGGCTTTTGGTTGCTCCGGTTCGGCAAAACAAGCATTTGTTTTGCTCTCCCCTTAATCGCAACCTTGCGAAGTGTGAGAAACCGCAGCATACTTGGCGTATGTGAGGATTTCGAACACGAGTATAACGCAGAAATCACCTTGTTACGGCAAAGTATGCAAGCAACCTCTACCCTAGGCTTAATCGCAGCGGTCGTCTTTCGTATTTTTATTATCTTTTTATTATCTTTGCATCATAAAGCCAATGGCTAATGGCTAACGGCTAAAAGCAAGAAAATTTTTAAACTATGTTATATCACTTTTTTGACTACTTAAATAGCATCATCGACCTTCCGGGTTCGGGTATGATGCGTTACATCTCTTTCCGTTCGGTGGCAGCAGTGGTCACCGCACTACTTATCGTCATCTTCTGCGGTAAGAGTATTATCCGAGCATTGCAACGCCACCAGATTGGCGAGGATATTCGCGACCTCGGTTTGGAGGGGCAACTCGCAAAAAAAGGTACCCCAACAATGGGTGGTATCATCATTCTGCTCGCCATCGTTGTACCGGTGTTGCTCTTTGCACGCTTGGACAATATCTACACCATTCTGCTCCTTGTGGCTACCCTTTGGTGCGGTGTTATCGGCTTCCTCGATGACTACATCAAGGTCTTCCGCCACAACAAGGAGGGTTTGCAAGGTAGATTCAAGATTGTAGGTCAGGTAGGTCTTGGACTTATCGTAGGAACAGTGATGTGCTTCTCGGAGGATATTGTAATTCGTGAGCATACCACCGTACCTGTCGAGCAGAGCATCATAGATGAAAAGACCGGCGAGACGATTATCACCTCGGCACAGCAGATTCGTTTGAGCGAAGATGTGATAAAGACCACCAAGACCACCATTCCGTTCCTCAAAGATAACGAGTTGGATTATAGTTGGTTTGTCGGGGGCAACGAGTTGTTGTCGTGGGTACTCTATGTGTTGGTTGCAATTTTTGTTATTACGGCAGTATCCAACGGAGCAAATCTCACTGACGGATTAGACGGCCTGCTGACGGGTGTATCGATACCAATCGTGGGCGTGTTGGCGGTGCTGGCATACCTCTCGGGTAATATCATCTACGCCGACTACCTCAACATTATGTATATCCCGAACAGCGGAGAGTTGATGGTCTTTGGTGCGGCGATGTTGGGTGCGCTGATAGGCTTCTTGTGGTATAACTCCTTCCCTGCTCAGATTTTTATGGGCGATACAGGCTCTCTCGCCGTTGGCGGAATTATCGCCGTTATGGCATTGTGCATCCGCAAGGAGCTGCTGTTGCCACTGCTCTGCGGAGTATTCCTCGTAGAGGCGGTATCGGTAATGGTGCAGAGGGGCTACTTCAAATATACCAAACGCAAGTATGGCGAAGGTCGCAGAGTATTCCTTATGTCGCCTATCCACCACCACTACCAGAAGAAGGGCATCTTCGAGACGAAGATTATGATACGATTTATGATTGTGTCGATTATCCTTGCGGCACTTACCCTTGTAACTCTCAAAATACGATAGGCGATGACACGAAAGTTTATAGCAGTCTTGGGTGGCGGTATCAGTGGCTACGGCTCGGCAATACTCGCCAAGAAGCAGGGCTTCGATGTTCTGCTCTCGGATATGGGCAAAATAGCCCCTCGCTATCGTGAGCGACTCGATGAATGGGGCGTGGAGTATGAGGAGGGCGGACACTCGGTGGAGCGCATATTGACCGCTTCGGAGGTTATCAAGTCGCCCGGTATTCCCGACAAAGCCCCTATCGTAAAGGCTCTGCGCGAGAAGGGTGTGCCGGTAATCTCGGAGATGGAGTTTGCCTGCCGCTATATGGGCAATGCGAAGACAATCTGCATCACGGGCAGCAACGGCAAGACCACAACAACCTCGCTTATCTACAAAATTATGCGCGATAGCGGAGCGAATGTGGCTCTCGGTGGAAATATCGGCGAATCGTTTGCCTATTCGGTGGCGACCGCAGAGTACGATTGGTATGTCTTGGAGCTCAGTTCATTCCAACTCGATGGTATGTTCCGCTTCAAAGCGGATATAGGCGTGTTGATGAATATCACCCCCGACCATCTCGACCGCTACGACTACTCATTCGAGAAGTATGCGCAGTCGAAGATGCGCATCACGCAAAACCAGACTACGAGCGACTATTTTGTCTATTCGGCAGATGACGAAACCATCTTGCGCCAACTCGAAGAGTGCAAAATCGAGGCGAAGGAGTTGCCGTTTATGATTGACAACTACATAACGAGCGAGTCGGGCGATGCACACCCTGCCGAAGGCGAAAAGTTTGTGGCAAAGGTTGGAGAAAGTTCGCTGACAATAGATATTTCGCGACTCAAAATCAAGGGCAAGCACAACACCTACAACGCTATGGCTGCTGTTTTGGCAACCCTTGCAGCGGGAGTTGAGCCTGAGCAGATTGAGAAATCGTTGTATGACTTTGCCGCTATCGAACATCGCTTGGAGCCTGTCGGAACGAAAGATGATATCGAATATATCAACGACTCGAAGGCTACAAATGTGGACTCTGCGTGGTACGCTTTGGAGAGTATGACTCGCCCAACGGTTTGGATTGTGGGCGGTACGGACAAGGGAGCGAGCTATGCCCCACTCTTCGACCTTGCTCGGAAGAAGGTGCATACAATGATATGTATGGGGGTGGATAACAAGCGTCTTGAAGAGTCTTTCGCAGGCGTTGTACCAAATATTATCTCGTGCCACACCTTTGAGGATGCGATGCAGGCCGTAGTGCGCTCGGCGCATAAGGGCGACACGGTGTTGCTCTCGCCGGCGTGTGCGAGCTTCGACCTCTTTAAGAGCTACGAGCATCGTGGCCGCGAGTTCAAGCAGTGGATAATCGAAAACATCCTTAACAAATAGCAAGTTATGAAGCAAGACGAGCGTGAAATTATCGAGCAGGAGGTGCCTTCGATACTCACCAAGCGAAGATTTCTGCTTGGCGACAGAGTGTTGTGGATGATGGTGGTGATGTTCTTCGCTATCTCTATGGTTGTGGTCTACTCGGCCTCTTCGCAGCTCGGCTTCAAGGAGGGCTCGACCACCATATATCTGAAAAAGCACATCATAACGCTATGTCTGTCGGCGGCAATTATGGGCATCTGCTACTTTACGAAAGCTCGATTTATGCGTAGGTTTACTTGGCTCGCATACGCTGTATCGTTAGTAGCGACCATAATACCCTACTTCCAAGCTCCGATAAACGGAGCGCATCGCTGGTTGGATTTGGGATTTTTTATGTTCCAACCATCGGAGTTGCTCAAAATAGCAACCATTATGCTCCTCGCCGCACGACTCTCGGCAAAACATCATATAATCAAAAAGATACATCTGCTACCGACAACATTCGATGTTCGTAAGTGGTTTCGTAAGCCCGAACTCGATGTTATACGCAACGAGATTTTACCTATTATCTCGCCCGTAGCCTGCGCCTGTGCGGTTATTCTGCCCGATGCAACATCCTCAGCCATACACATATTTATAGTCTCGATGGTGATGCTCTTTATCGCAGGTATTCGATGGCGCGAGATTGCCAAGTTTATAGTCGTAGCTGCGGTGCTCGGCTTGGCGGTAATATTTACCGTAGGTCGTGGCGACACTGTCACCTCGCGCGTCAAAACATGGGTGGGCATAGAGAAGAGCGAAAAGAGAAGCAGCAACCTCCTCGACAGCTATACCGACTCCGAGAAGGCGCGTATGGCGATGTATAATGGTGGTCTGTTTGGCGTGGGCGCAGGCCGTAGCGTTATGCGCGCACGACTTATGCACCCTGAGAGCGACTACCTCTTTGGATTTATGATTGAGGAGTTCGGATTGCTACTCTCATTTGTGATTGTACTGTTATATCTATGGTTATTCTTCCGCGCCCTGCGTATCTTCGAGAAGTGCGAGTGGCTCTATGCAGGATTGCTCGCAGTGGGATTGGCACTACTCGTTACGAGCCAAGGATTTCTGCATATCGGCGTAGCCATAGGCCTCCTGCCCGAAACGGGACAAAACCTACCATTCCTGACACAAGGCCGTACGGGTATGTTCTGCGCCTCGATAGCGTTGGGTATCATACTGAGCATCAGCCGACAAGTGGAGCAGGGAACACTTGTGCCACCATCCGAGCAGAGTAGCAACAAACATATTTAGGGGCAAACGAAACAAATCCTTTGAAGTATGGAAGTAAGACTCGATAAATACTTGTGGGCAGTGCGTATATTCAAGACGCGCAGCGATGCGGCAGATGCCGTACGCAACAATCGTGTGCTGGTGAATGATGCCTACGCCAAGCCCTCGCGCGAGGTGAAGGTGGGCGATAGAATAAGTGTGAAACGCACACTCATAACATACACCTACCTTGTTAAGGATTTAATCATTAACCGCCAACCAGCTGCCAAGGTTGCCGAGTATTGTATCGACACCACGCCACAGAGTGAGTTGGATAAGCTGAACAAACCGCGCGAGACAATCTTTGTCTTTCGCGAGCGCGGCACAGGTCGCCCGACCAAGAAGGAGCGCCGCGAGATAGATGCCCTGATGGAGAATTTCTACTACTCCGAGGAGGATGACTCTCTCTAATTGACAATTGACGAATTGACAATTGACAATTTGAAAACTCTCGCCTCTCGTCTAAACTCCTAAGGTGGTCAAGGCGCAACAATTGCGAAAACTTAATTTCTCGTCAGAAGTCGTGAGATGTGGTGCATCGCAAAAGAAAGACCTTCGGGATAGTACTAATGCGTACAGCCCGAAGGTCTTTACTATTTAGCGATGTGCCGCAGATTGCGGCTTATCACGAG
>SUZP01000015.1 GCA_015059865.1 Rikenellaceae bacterium
GGAGGTAATGGCGGTTACGAGCTGCCGGGACTTCCAGCCGAGAAAGACGAAACAGATTGGTAAAATCTTTTCATTGGTTTATGTTGGGAGGGGCTTTCGCAGCGATGCGCAAGCTCCTTTTTTTGGGGCCTCTTGGCCCCAAAAAGAATTAAGAATTAAAAATTGAGAATTAAGAATTGATATTTTTGAGCTATTGGCAGTTTTACTGGGGTTTACTGGGGTGCGCAGCTTGCTTAGTTAAAAGTTATTTTGTCTAAGTCTTAATTTTTAATTTTTAATTTGTATCTTTGCGCGAATATTATTTAGGTACAAATACAGAAAAATAGATATATGACACAAGAAGAGTTATTTAAGAAGTTGATTGCGCACTGCAAGGAGTATGGTTTTATCTTCCCTTCGAGCGAGATTTATGATGGTCTTGGAGCTGTTTATGACTACGGTCAGAATGGCGTTGAGTTGAAGAATAACATCAAGCGTTATTGGTGGGATTCGATGGTTAAACTCCACGAGAATATCGTGGGTATCGATGCCGCTATCTTTATGCACCCACGCACTTGGGAGGCTTCGGGACATGTTGCTGCATTCAATGACCCATTGATTGATAACAAGGACTCGAAGAAGCGTTATCGTGCCGATGTGCTTATCGAGGACTACCTCGCAAAACTCGACGAGAAGATTGAGAAGGAGGTCGAGAAGGCTCGCAAGCGTTTCGGCGAGGCTTTCGATGAGGAGCAGTACCGTGCAACTTCGCCTCGCGTAAAGGAGATTTCGGAGAAGCGTGACGCAGTTCACACTCGCTTTGCCGAGGCGTTGAACAACAACGACCTCGCCGAGTTGAAGCAGATTATCCTCGACTGCGAGGTTGTCTGCCCTATCTCAGGCACTCGCAACTGGACCGATGTTCGTCAGTTCAACCTTATGTTCTCGACACAGATGGGCTCGACCGCTGAGGGTGCAAACACCATCTACCTCCGCCCAGAGACAGCGCAGGGTATCTTCGTAAACTATCTGAATGTGCAGAAGACAGGTCGTATGAAGTTGCCATTCGGTATCGCACAGATTGGTAAGGCGTTCCGTAACGAGATTGTAGCTCGTCAGTTTATCTTCCGTATGCGTGAGTTCGAGCAGATGGAGATGCAGTTCTTTGTTCAGCCGGGTACCGAGATGAAGTGGTGGAACGAGTGGAAGAATACCCGTATGGCTTGGCACCGCGCTTTGGGCTTCGGTGACGAGATGTACCGCTTCCACGACCACGATAAGTTGGCTCACTACGCAAATGCAGCAACCGATATCGAGTATAACTTCCCATTCGGCTTCAAGGAGGTTGAGGGTATCCACTCGCGTACCGACTTCGACCTCGGTCGCCATCAGGAGTTCTCAGGCAAGAAGATTCAATACTTCGACCCTGAGCGTGGCGAGAACTATGTTCCTTATGTTGTCGAGACCTCGATTGGCGTAGACCGTATGTTCTTGCAGATTATGTCGGCTGCATACTGCGAGGAGAAGCTCGAAAATGGCGAGGAGCGCGTAGTGTTGCGTATCCCTGCTTGCTTGGCTCCTACAAAGGTTGCCGTTATGCCTCTCGTTAAGAAAGACGGTCTTCCTGAGAAGGCTCGCGAGATTATCGACTCGTTGAAGTTCGACTTCAATGTTGCATACGACGAGAAGGATTCGATTGGTAAGCGTTACCGCCGTCAGGATGCCGTAGGTACTCCGTTCTGCGTAACCGTAGACCACCAGACCTTGGAGGACAACACCGTAACCGTTCGTCATCGCGATTCGATGCAGCAGGAGCGTATCGCCATCGACGATTTGTACTCGATGGTCGAGAAGGAGACCTCGTTCCGCGAGTTGTATAAGAAGTTAAAGTAGTTTTCGGGTGCGACCACAATGGGGCGAATCTTGGCAATAGACTATGGCGTAAAGCGTACGGGATTGGCGGTAAGCGACCCGTTACAGATTATTGCAGGTGCGCTCGAAACGGTCGAGACCAAGCAGCTCGAAAAGTACATTGCCGACTACTGCGCACGCGAGGATGTAACGACAATAGTCGTTGGCAAACCTTCGCAGATGAATGGCGAGAAGAGCGAAACAATGCGTTATATCGAGCCGTTGGTTGGGCGACTCAGACACAATTTTCCCGATAAGGAGATCGTTATGTATGACGAGCGATTTACCTCGGTTTTGGCGCAGCGCACAATTCGCGAAAGCGGTATCGGCAAGATGGCTCGCCGCGATAAGGCATTGGTCGATAAGGTCGCAGCAACGATAATCTTGCAGTCATATATGGACTCTGCGAGATAATTGACAATTGACAATTGATAATTGACAATTAAGGTATTTTATTATGATTTATCCAATTGTAATTTACGGCAATCAGGTATTGCGTAAAGTGAGCGAGAATATTGATGCTTCATATCCCGACTTCAAGAAGTTGGTCGATGATATGTGGATTACGCTTGGCGAGGCGAGTGGCGTAGGTTTGGCGGCACCGCAGATTGGCAAGAACATCCGCCTCTTTATCGTCGATTGCACCCCTTGGGCAGAGGAGAATCCCGAACTCGCAAACTTCCGCAAGGTATTTGTAAATGCCGAGATTTACGAGCGTTCCGAAAAGACATCGCATTTTGAGGAGGGCTGCCTCTCTATTCCGGGCATTCACGAGGATGTGGTGCGCCCAGTATCTATCCGTATGCGCTACCTCGACGAGAACTTTGTGGAGCACGACGAGGAGTTTTCGGGCTACCCGGCACGAGTTATTCAGCACGAGTACGACCACTTGGAGGGTAAGGTCTTTACCGACCACCTCTCACCACTTCGTCGCAACCTGCTGAAAAGCAAAATTTTAAAACTTGCAAAGGGACAATATAGCTGTGCCTACAAGACTAAGTAGCACAAGAGTTAATAGGAAATTATAAATAGAGAGAGTGTGTCCAATAAGATTTTTTGGCACACTCTCTCTATTATAGGTTGTTTAACAAGGCTATTTTACCTCGCAGATACTCCACAAAGTCGGGGGAGTCGATAATCTTGATATCGTCAGCGAGTCCCATAACAAAGCGCCCCACGCCTGCGTAGTTGCACACCTCGGTATCGAGCAACCAGTGTTGCTCGTCTATCTGCTGCAAATCGCGCTCCGAAAGTGGATACTCCTCAACAAGAAGGTTGTGTGCCATAACTCCAAGTTGCAACTGCACGCGCCTCTTCTCAAATCCCATTGTGCGGAAGATATCTATCTCGCCACAGCGATGCTCCGCTTCGTGTTGCCACTCGGTATCCAGCAACTCCACAGCACCGATACGCGCCGTATTGAAGAGCTTGGTTTTGCCATCCGAGAGGTCGTAGCACCAAATCTGCACATAGTTGGTAGTGAACGATATAGGCTCGACTGTACGGTCGCGTCTGCTACCCGTATGCGACGAGGAGTAGTCGTGCAACACCACCTGTCGATGTTGCTCGATAGCCTCGATAATGCGATTTACATTCTCGGCATTTTTACCCTTGACGATACTATTTGCCAACGATGTACAGTTGTAGATAGAGGAGAGCTTTCGGCGCAGGTTTTGTTTGAGTGTATTTGTATCATCCAACGCCCCGATAAGTTGGTTTACGATATGCGCCTCCTCGTCGGTGAAGTGGATAAGTTGTGATATATCTTTGAAATAGGGGCTCTCCTTGCCCAAGCGGTAGACTCCGCCAGCCTCCTTATGCACCACAAAGCCCACCTCCTTGAAGGTGTCGATATAGCGATAGATTGAGCGATACGAGGTGTCAAGACGCTCCGCCAACTCCTCTACGGTGTAGCGATTTGCGCCCGTCATCATCTTCATTAGACGCAGTACGCGCTCAATCTTGGGCTGCTCCATAATAGAATGCAAAATTCAAAATGCAAAATTCAGAATGCAAAATGCAGAACCGACGCTGCGGAGCGAGAGCAGAGGGTGCTAGCACACTATGCCGAGCCGCGAGGAGGAAAAGCCCTCGAAGAGGGGTTAATGCAGAATGCAAAATGAAGAATTCAGAATTCAAAATTAAGCCTTTTTACTCTTTTTATCCTTTTTTGCGGGCTTCTGCATCGAACGCATATACTTCGCCTTGCCGAGGTTGAAACCTACACCGAGATATACATTCGCTGACGACATCATCTTCGGAACAGGAATTTTTTGGTTATATACAGCAAAACGAGTATCGATAAAGTCGGCTCCGAGGAAGAGATTGAAGCCCGTAGGGTGAATATTCAAAGCCCAACCCAGTACGCCAGGTTGATTCCCATTCAGGAAGGTGTGGGTAAAGGAGGTCGAGAGCCAACGCATAATACGGAAGTTTACCGATGCGGTAAGCTCCGTACGCGTAAAGTTTTGGCAAAACTCTGTGTGCGAAAGCAGACCGAATGCAATCCAATTCTTCAAGATATTATACTCGATACCTGCATTGAGCGAGCAAGTGAGGCGTGTGGTGTAGCTACCCTGCGACGGTGTCATTACAGCCTCAAAGCCACCATCCATCTTCGCCTCGTTAGTGGTAAGGTCGAAGCCCTCGTATACAAAGTGGGCATTTCCCTCGGCATTGACAGTCGAGTTGCCATACCACTTGATAAATCCTATGTCGTTGGCACCCACCGAGACTTTGAGGTGGTCATCGAGGAAACGGAATTCAAAGCCGAGGTCGAGGCCGAGTCCCCAACTCTTGATACTCTTCATCGCCTGCATAATATCTTGCTGCATTATGCCCTCAACCGAGAACTCCGAGCCTACAACATAGTTTGGAGCAAACATTGGGCAGTTGCCACGAATACCACCCATCAACTCAGCGCGCACGGCATTCTCGTTGATGTCGAGGTACATCTTATCCATCTTCATCGACAAATCGGCAATACCGACCAATCCTTTGGCACGGAAACCGAAGGTCATCCACTCCTTGATAGGTACGGCAAATCCAATATTGGCTTCGAGATATTCGCGATTAGAGATGTGGGTATCACCCAAGTCGTAGTATCCATTCGTGAGATTTTTCAACGCAACGAACATATCCTTCGAGAGCGTAATCTCGGTATTGGAACGGAGATTTAGGCCAAAACTCCAAAAGAGCCTTTTGGTGTGCGCACCAAAGCCGAGTATCGAGGTGTTGAGATTGACGCTCAACTTACCCTTATCGGCCAACTTACCCAAAAATTCATCTGCCGATACTCCACTGTGCATAAAGGTATAGATGCCTCCATCCTTCTTGTAGAAGAGGTTATTGACAGAGAAGTAGTTGTTGCCAAAATCCAAGCCCAAGCTGCCCACTGCTGGAAGTTTGATATATCCGCGTGTTGGAGCCAACGCCGCATTCATATCGGTACGGAAGTAGGAGCCCTCCATAAAATAGGCTGTACGCATCTGTGCCGAGGCGGAAGTCAAGCCTGCCAACACAGCAACTATCACGATAACTATCTTTTTTGAGAAACGCATAACTTAATCCCTCTCTTATCTCTATTGTTTATTTTTTAACAAGTCAAAAATATCCACAGTCAAGCCGTCACGAACTCGCAACTTCAACTTAGCATCGAGATACTGCTCCTCAGACAACGACGCAGTGTCGCTATCGGTGCTATATAGCGTGAACTTGAAACGAACGCCATCCACATTTCGCAAGCCTGCCAACGACTTGCTCTCTCCGAGGTCGAAATCGAGGTCTATCTTCGAGATGCTCTTTTCGCCATTTTCAGGGTTATGTCCCTTGATAAGACACTCGTTGATATTGAGCTTTGCATCGATGCCCTCGGTTGTGCCATCAGCATTTACCAACCACGCCGAGACAACAATGTTGAATGGAATTGTGGAACCAAACTCTGCAATAAGACCTACATCGCCAACCTTTAAGCCCTTGGTCTCATCTGCCAACGATGCAAAAGTCTCGTTCAAATCAGCCACAGCACTCTCATACGAGATATCAACATCGCCGTCGAACTCCAACGGTACAACCACCTCGTATTGATACTCAAACTTATAGCCATTAGCCGCAGCAGCAAGGTCTATCGTGTAGATTTCGCTACTATTTGTCGCCACCGACATATCCACAGCAATCTTGGCTGGTATACCCGTAGAGAGCAACTTGGAGAGGTTATCCACAGCCACAAAGGTTACATCCTTACCCGCGAATTTATCCGCATTGCGAGGGGTAGAGAGTACGATGTCCGAAGCACCTCGACCAGCGACTGTGATAGTTGGGACAGTGACGGTCTGCAACTCTTTGCCCTCGCTGTCAAATGTCTTCACCGCAAGATTTGCGAAGATTGGAAGGCCCGTAGGGTTATCCTTCAACTTCACACGAAGCACAGGATTAAGGCTCAACGAGTTGATATTTACACCCAGATTACCAAGGTCGCCCAACTCCACAACCATCTGTTCTGGTGCCACAGCGATATTAACGCCTCCCGTGAAGGTGCGAACCTCGATGTCATCAATCTCGACATCTACATCGAGCTGCGCATTGCCAACTTTCGAGAGGTCGATATCCTCTCCACTCATAATCTTCACACTTCCTGTGACAGGGAAACTCTGATTTAGAGTTATCTTGCCATCGATTATATTTGGAAGATTCTCCAATGCCATAAACTCAATGCGCTTCGAGAGTCGCGTTTCGTTTGGTCTCCACTCCTCTTGGATTACCAAGATGTAGTCGTTGTTGTCGTTCTTCCTGATAATGCCCTCGCTGAGCATACGCTCCGTAGGGCGCAACAACTTACCAAGATTAACCGCCACATCTACATACAACTTCTCTACTGGGAACGATGTGCCGTTCATTGTGCCGAATGAGAATGTGATGGCGAAAGGCTCGCCATTGCTACCCGCCTTGCCAATCTCGATACACTCAATCGAAGATATCAGGTTCGGTATCTCTACATCCTGCTTAATCGAAGGGATTTGATTGTCGAGATTGAAATCAAACGACTGCTCCTGACTCCACGACACCTCTGTATTGTCGATGTCCAAGTTGAGAATTGTCTCGGATATTGCTATCGACACATTGAAATTCTCAGGCGGAGTCAATGATGACACCAATACGGTGTGTCCGTCTAACGCATGTAAATCGACAGTCGCCGAAATAGTCTCGTTGATGGTGAGCTGTCCCATCTCCTGCTTAACGCTCTCAGCCTTACAGTCGATATAGCTCAAACCGAGCATCACACCTTGCGCCAACTCCTCAGTCGTAGCTGTGAGAGTGTTGTTCGTTTGGTCTAACAATCGGTGTGGTCTGAAATGCATACACTTAGGCAGAGCGAGTTTTATCGAAGGAGAGATATGCTCGTCTGTAATATTATCTCTGATGCTCAACCAATCCAAGCCTTTGAGAGAGAATTGCAGGTTTGTGGCCTCGGTAAATGCAATCTTATCCACACTGATTGCGCTCGGCATACCATTGAACGAGTAGGAGAGCTCCTGCTCGAATGTTGGCAGGTCGAAGTGGTTAATAACAACCTCCACATCCTTGTACTCAGGAGCCGACTCGAATGTAAATTTCGGCATAGCAGCGAGGTTGAAGTTACCTGCGCAGAGCTTAAACGATAGGTCGTAGCTATACTTGATGTGGTCGTCTATATCCAACTTTCCGTTCACAAATTCGTGGTCACTATAATCGATTCTGTGAAGATAGACCAGCAACTTAACAGACCTCTGCTTCTCGGAGATTGTAATATCACGCTCCAAGATGTTGTGTGTTGCAGAGGGCAAATCTTCACCATTCTCATTGCGGAGATAGTAACCCTGTGGGAACTCAACTCGCAGTTTGAGCGAACCTCCACCGTTTATATCCTGCAAACCATTCATGTCGATGCTGATTTCGAATGGAGCTCCGTATGGATGTTTATCACAGCCAAACTCCACCCAATCGACCTTTTTCAACTGCTCCAAGATTGAGAGGCTGGCATCGAATACCATCTCGTTCTCGTAAGAGGAGGTTATTGGGGCTAAGCTCGAAACAAGATACGAAGGGAGCGTTCCCTGTCCCGATATAATGCTCGGAAGCTCGATATCTATTCCCTGCGAAACGGAGATAGGCTGAACTCTAACGACAGTACCGATAGTTGGGAAGTTCACATCAAACTCATGGCTCACTCCACTCATATTCAGCTGAGTAGGCATCTCTTGGAAGGTAAACTTCAAAGGATTGAGCTCAGGAGTCAAACCTGTAATAGCAGGTATAGCAATGCCGTCTACCGACAGAGTCTCATACTTTGTAGGGTCATCGCCAAATGAGGAGAAGGAGATTTGGTAGACACCATTATCGTTGCTCTTGATGGTCTCATTCTCTTTGAGAATGTCGCCAAGAGAGATTTTGCTAATCTCACCCAACGGAACAACCAACTCCTCGCCTCCAATGGTCATCTCACCAGAGGTCTCTGCAAGGTCGAAATCGCGATCTATACAACCTGTAAACAAGAAGAGAGCGCAAAATGATAGTGTTGCAAAAATCTTTTTCATACTGTTATTCGGTAAAATTTTGATTATCAGTGCTTATGAACTATGCAAAGTTAGTGTTAATTTTTTAAATTGAGCACAATTTTCGCAAAAATTTGTATATTTGGGGGCAATATGTCGGGAAACGATAAAATATCACTGAAAGAGCAAGTCTCAATGTTGCCTATGTCGGCGGGTTGCTATCTCTTTGAAAATAGCAAAGGAGAGGTCATATATGTTGGCAAGGCTAAGCATCTGCGCAACCGCGTACGCTCCTACTTTGTCGAAAATCGCGACCACTCTGCCAAGGTGCGGGTTATGGTGCGACAGATAGCCTCGATGCGGCATATTGTGGTCGATAGCGAAACAGATGCTCTGCTGTTGGAAAACTCGCTTATCAAGACCTTGCAACCGCGCTACAACATCCTTCTCAAAGATGATAAGTCCTACCCTTGGATAGCGGTTACAGCGGAGGAGTTTCCGCGTATTCTTTCGACTCGACAGCTCGTACGCGACGGCTCGCAATATTATGGTCCTTATGGCTCAATCTCTGCCCAAAGGGCGGTGCTCGACTTTATCCGCGAGGCTCTGCCACTGCGTATCTGTCGTCAAAAGATGACAATGGAGAGTATTGCCAACGCGAAACACTCGCCCTGTCTGCAATACCATCTTGGCAACTGCAAAGCTCCCTGCATAGGCAGGTGTAGCCGCGAGGAGTATAGAGGCTATATCGACATAGCTACATCGGTATTGAAGGGCGATTTACGACCTGTTCGCAACTATCTCGAAGGGGAGATGACGCGTGCGGCCGAGGAGCTTCGCTTTGAGGTTGCTGCACGCTACAAGGCGCGCCTTGATGCGCTCGAACGCTACGCAAGTCGCTCGGTTATAGTGAGTGCAAAGATAGGCGATGTGGATATCTTCTCGTTGTTGGTGGATGATGATGAGGCCTATTGCAACTTCTTGCGTGTGCGCAACGGCTCGATTACAGCCGTTCATACTGCCACTATTTCCGTAGGTGTCGAGAGTGACGAGCGCGAGATAATGACTCTCGGCATACAGCACATAAAGGAGAATATTGCGGGCGACTTGGCACAAGAGGTATTGGTGTCGGTGGAGCCCTACGAGGAGCTGTTCGAGGGGGTTAAGTTTGTAGTGCCCAAGCGAGGTGAGAAACACGATTTGTTGGATTTCTCGCTACGCTCCGCAAAAACTACTCGTGCCGAGCGTCTGAAAAATCTCGAAATTCACAACCCTGCACGCCATACCGACCGACTAATGGAGGCGATGCGCCGAGAGTTGCGTTTGGAGAGAGAGCCTCGCCATATTGAGTGCTTCGATAACTCCAACTTGCAGGGTACCAATCCGGTAGCCTCGTGCGTAGTCTTTCGCGATGGTAAACCTTCGCGCAAGGAGTATCGCCATTTTAATATAAAGACTGTGGTTGGAGCCGATGACTTCGCCTCGATGCGCGAGATTCTGACACGCCGCTATTCGCGATTGTTGGAGGAGGGGGCAGAACTACCCGATTTGGTTGTTGTTGATGGCGGAAAGGGGCAACTGTCGAGTGCCTACGCTGTGTTGCAGGAGCTGGGCATTGAGGAGAGAGTGCCGATTGTGGGCTTGGCAAAGAGGTTGGAGGAGGTTTTCTATCCGAATGACCCTATGCCTTACTATTTGAGCCGTACGGGCGAGCCGTTGAAGGTTATTTGTCATATACGCGATGAGGCGCACCGTTTTGGCATTACGCACCACCGCAATCGTCGCAGCAAGAGTTTTATTAAGACAGGCTTAGAGGGCATTGAGGGCGTAGGTGAAAAGAGTATTACTGCACTTCTGCGACACTTCCGCACAATATCAAATCTGCGCAACGCCTCGGTGGGGGAGATAGCAAAGATTGTTGGAGAATCGCGAGCCGCCAAGGTTGTTGCACACCTACAACAAAATAGGTAAAGATGCGAATTTCATCTTTACCTATTTTAGTGATAATTAGAGGGTGTTTTAGCCTATTGGGTTAAAATCCTCCTTAGTTACTCCACATACAGGGCATACCCAATCCTCTGGAATATCCTCAAAAGCTGTTCCCGGTGCAATACCACTGTCGGGGTCGCCAATCTCAGGGTCATAAACCCACGCACATACTGTGCAGACATATTTTTTCATAGCGCAAAAATTAAAGGTTAAACATTCATTTTTATCTTACGGATACCTCCGTTGTTCCAATCTGATTATCTCCCATATAGAGCTCAATCTTGTAGGTACCGGGGATAAATCCGCTACCCTTGTAGAAGATGCTGACATCGAGGTCTTCGTTTTGGTAATCTACCTCACGCGATGCAGAGTAGCCCTTCTTGGTGCCTTGGTAGTCGAAGGTAGGCATTGCATCGGTTGAGAGAAGATAACCGTCAGGCGAGGTGATGCAGAGGTAGATTGGCCTGTTGCCTGCCGCAGCCAACTCGTTTGCTCCAACGGTGAAATCGACACGCAAAGTTGCGGCATTCTTCACGCGTGATATAATCTTGTCGTTGGCATTGAGTGCCACGAGGGTAATATCACGAGCACGAAGTACCGAGCCTTGTGCTACCTTGTTTTGCAACTCTGTTGCGCGCTCCTCGGCAACATCTGCGCGAAGATTGGCGGTCGAAACCTCTTTGCGAAGCGATACATTCTCGCCGATAACCTTCTTGTTGATGGTGTTGAGCGAGTCGATTTGGCGAAGATAGTTCTTCATCACTGCACGCAGCGTACCAACCTCCTTCTGATACGCCTTCAACTTATTGTAGTTAAAACGACGCTCGCGTTTGAGCTGCTCGACCATCTCGGTAGCCTTCTGCAACTGCGCGGCAATGGTGTCATTCTGATACTTCAAATTGTCGTACTCGTTAATCAGCGAGGTGAGATTGTTCTGAATTGTATCTCTATCTGCTTGCAACAGAGCATAATCCTCCTGTTGCTGACGATTGAGGTTGAAGTACAGCACCGACAATCCTGCCAAGATTATCGCCAACAAAATAATCACTACGCGATAGCCTCGAAGCGACTTCTTGACCGCCTCATTCTCCTCCTTTTCGTAATCGTAACCCTCCTCAGGGTTGTACTCGTATTTGTTCTCTTCCATAATTTTGAGATATTTTTTGCAAATATAATATTTTTTTGGCTTTTGGCCATTAACCATTAGCTATTTTATCTTGCTCGACAGTGGATATTTCAACCCTTCGTATCGGCGAATGTAGGCCCTAATCTCCCCAACACGCACGGGCGAGGCGAGCATCACGGGGATTTTGTTCTCGTCGTTGGTAATCCAGATAAAAAACTCTGTGCCGTCAGTAAACGAAAACTCCTCCGACGAGCCGAGTGTGCAGGCGAACTTCATCGTATCGAAACGCCCCAACCTTGGCACTTTCAGATTTTCTCGCCCGATATAGCGGTAGCGAAGATGGCGAATGGTATCCTCCAACACCATATCGAGCTGTCGGTGTTCGCCCTCGCGGAACGAATCCAAATCGACCGAGCGAAGATTGAAGTAGAGCGATACGGCATCCATACTCTCGTTGGTAAGTGTCATTGTCTTTGTGCGAGGAGTATTCTGTCGCCTTTGCGACCAAGTGTGCACCTTCATCGAGTCCCAATCGTAGCGATAGTGGCTGCGGAAGGTGTATTTATCCTCCTTCAAGTCGCTCTCGAAACGCTGTGTGCGCAGAGTCTGCCTATCCACCCAAATATCGTAGGTGTCGTTCATATCGAAGAACCAGCGGAAAAATGGCAAGGTGCGACCATTCCCCGTAACACGATACATCTCTTTGCCGTTGAGGGTGTCAAGTCGTGTTGATACAGTAACCTCGCCCGCTTCGATATTTGGCACCAACTTAGCGCGATAGGCGGCACGATAATACAACACCTCACCCTCTTGAAAGACCTGTGCCGAGGTGGTCGCTACCCCTGCAACGAGGAGTATCGCAAAAATCGCACCTTTTATGTATCTGTTCACACCTAACATACTTTTCAAACGCTTATGCTGTGAAAATTATTATATAGTTTTAGCCTTTTAGCTTTTATGTTTTGTAGAACTCCGAGCCTTGTTACGGCGCAAACCTTTTTAGGGGCTATTAACGGCTATTAAGGGTGCGCCGCAGGCCTAAATAAAATACCTTTAATTGTCAATTCGTCAATTGTCAATTGTCAATTCGGAAATCTCTCGTCTCTCGTCTAAATTTATTATGAAATCTCCGAGAAATCGGTTTTGTGCTCAGGAGCGTAGCGGTCGCGCAACTCGCGCAATGCGAGGTGGTCGGGGTGCGAAAGTGTAGCATCAACTCCGAGTAGCGAAATAGCCAACGCCTGCGCCACCTGCAAAATCTGGTTGTCGTAGGTCGGATTGGCAATTTTCAAGTCGAATGCCTCGCCACTCTGCATCGTGCCGTTTATATCGCCTGCACCTCGCAATTTAAGGTCCAACTCCGCCAACTCAAAGCCATCGGTCGTCTGGCACATCGCTTCCAAGCGCTTGCTCGACTCCTTCGACAACTTCTCGTCGGACATCAACACGCAGTAGGACTGCTCCGAGCCACGACCTACACGACCTCGCAGCTGGTGCAACTGTGCCAAGCCAAAACGCTCCGCCGACTCGATAACTATCACCGTAGCATTCGGCACATCGACTCCCACTTCAATAACCGAGGTTGCGACCAAAATATCCGCCTCTCCATTTTTGAACTCCTCCATCGCCTGCTGTTTCAGGTCGGGCTTCATCTTGCCGTGGCATACCGCAACCTTATACTTCGGCAGCGGAAAATCGCGCACAATAGCATCGAAACCCTCCTGCAACGAGAGGTAGTCCATCTTCTCGGACTCGGCAATCAGCGGATAGACCACATAAATCTGTCGCCCTCGCTCAATCTGCTTGCGCATAAAGTTCTGCAACGACAATCGGGCAGACTCGAAGTAGTGGTAGGTCTTTATTGGCTGACGACCGGGCGGTAATCCCTTGATAATCGACACATCGAGGTCGCCATACAAGGTCATCGCCAAAGTTCGAGGAATTGGCGTTGCGGTCATAACGAGGATATGCGGAGGTTGCGCATTTTTGGTCCACAATCGAGCCCTCTGCTCCACGCCGAAGCGGTGTTGCTCGTCAATAATCACCAATCCCAAGTTCGAGAACTGCACTCTATCCTCAATCAGGGCGTGCGTTCCGACCAAAATATCTATTTCGCCCGCCTCCAAAGCGGCTAAAATCTCTCGGCGCTCCTTCGTCTTTGTTGTTCCCGTAAGTATTGCTATGCGTACCGGCACACCCTCGCACATCTTCGACATCGAGGCGTAGTGCTGGCGTGCCAAAATCTCGGTCGGCACCATCATACACGACTGAAAACCGTTATCGCCTGCCAACAACATCGACAACAACGCCACCACAGTCTTGCCACTGCCGACATCGCCCTGCAAAAGGCGATTCATCTGAATACCCGACACGGTATCTTGGCGAATATCACGCACCGCCTGCTTCTGACCTTCGGTCAAGTCGAAAGGCAACTTCGTGTGGTAGAAGGTGTTGAACTTATCGCCCACCTTCGGGAAGAAGAATCCATCTCTGCGCCCTGTGCGCTCCGACCTGCGAGCCTGAATGTTCAACTGAATACCGAACAACTCGTCAAATTTCAGGCGATATTGCGCCCGTCGCAACTTTTCGGGCGACTGCGGAAAGTGGATATTGTAGAGTGCCTCTTCGAGCGACATCAAGCCATATTTGCGCACTATATATTCGGGCATATAGTCGTGGATATGGTTGCGCACAACGCCCCACAACGAGCAGATGATATTGTATAACCCCTTGCCACCGAGCGTGGTCGATAACTTTTCGGTCGTGGAGTAGATACCCTGCAAACCACTCTCAACCTTGCGGGAGAGCGCCTTTTCGATAACCTCGATTTCGGGGTGTACCATCGAAAACTCGCCACGAAAGAACGAAGGGCGACCAAAGACGATATATTCACGATTAGGCTCGATAATCTTCTCAATCCACTTTATGCCACGAAACCAAATCAACTCCACACGCCCCGTATCATCGGCACAATAGACCGAGAAACGCTGCTTGCGCCCCTCGCCGGCAAAGGCTTTGCCAATAACTCTGACACGGAGTTGAATATAGGCGGAGGCATTATCTTCGGTCACTTCGCGCACTTTGTAGGTGCGCGAACGGTCGATATAGCGGAATGGGAAGTGGTAGAGCATATCACGCATAGTGACGATGCCAAGCTCCTTTTCGAGCAACTTGGCACGCACCTCGCCCACGCCCTGCACAAACTTTATCGAATTATCGAGCATACTTCCCATAGTGCAAAGATAATAATCAAATTGATAATTGACGAATTGACAATTGACAATTTGAGGATTTTTTTAGTTAAAAGTTTAAAAGTGCAGAGTCGAAGGTCCTAATTTTGTATTTCGCTCTCGTAGCTCCGTACCGTTATTGTTGTTTTTTTTCAAAATTTCTCTCGTCACTCGTCACTCGTCTCTCCTCTTTTTATTATCTTTGCGATATGAAACGACAGCAGATATACAACCGAGCACTTGCAGGCGAACAACTATCGCGTGAGGAGGCGTTGTTGTTATGGCACGAGGCCCCACTGTACGAATTAGCCGAGCAGGCCGACAAGTTGCGTGCTGCAAAGGTGGTAGACCCGGAGGTGGTGACTTGGCAAATAGACCGCAATATAAACACCACAAATGTATGTGTATCGGGGTGTCGCTTCTGCAACTTTCACTGCAAACCCCACCAGACCGACCGCCACTACATCACATCGCTCGATGAGTATATCTGCAAAACCGAAGAGATGTTTGTGCTTGGTGGCGACCAGCTTCTTTTGCAGGGCGGTATGCACCCTGCGCTCGGCATCGAGTACTACGAGGAGCTGTTTTGTGCTCTCAAAGAGCACTTCCCAACGCTCCGCCTTAACGCCCTCGGTGCGCCAGAGGTGGCGCATATCGCGCGCGTAAGCAAAATCTCCACACGCGAGGTGTTGGAACGACTGCGCAAGGCAGGATTATCCTCTTTGCCGGGTGCCGGAGCAGAGATTTTGGTGGAGCGCGTACGCAAGATTATCTCCCCAGCCAAGCCAAGTGCCGAGGAGTGGTTGCGCGTGATGCACGAGGCACACGAGATGAATATTCCGACTACGGCAACAATGATGTATGGGCATATCGAAACCGTCGAGGAGCGCATCGAGCACCTTATCCGCCTGCGTGACTTGCAGGCCGAATGTCCCGAAGGGAACTATGGCTTTACGGCGTTTATTCCTTGGATATTTCGTTCGGAGGGTACACAACTCGAAAAGATGGGCTACACCACGCACTTCTCGCCTACGGAGTATCTGCGCCTGATTGCTGTGGCGCGCTTGGTGCTGAACAATATCCGAAACATACAGGCGTCGTGGCTTACGGTGGGTAAACAGACCGCGCAAATAGCACTCCACAGCGGAGCCAACGATATGGGCTCGATAATGATTGAGGAGAATGTGGTATCGTCGGCCGGCGCACACAATCGCTTCGACCGCGAAGGTATCTGTCGTGCCATACGCGAAGCCGGCTTCACACCTCGCCTGCGCAATCAGTTGTACGAATATAGGGATTAGGCTCACTTCATTTATAGATATCCCCATTTTAGCTTTAAAAGGGTAATGATGTCAGAAGCACCGCTTTTGCACCATTGCCAAAATATTTTCGAAAACAACTATAATCAAAAGAATTTCAAACCAAAAGAAATATTTGTTTTTTACAATTTTTTAGTATATTTGCATAAGCGAACGCCTAAATGCGGAGGCAAAATCCCTCCCCCGAAAAATTCGGGGGGGGGGATTTTGGGGTTTTAATTAGCTGATTACCAAGTATTTAAAGCTGTTTGCATAAAGCGTTGCTTTAATTAAAAATTAAGAATTAAAAATTAAAAATTAGAAAAAGCAAAAACTTAAAGCGCTCCCCAGTAAAGCACCGCAGGTGCGCCCCCAGTAGAGGGCGGAACGCCCGCCCCCAGTAAACCCCAGTTTGGTTTGCGCCTTGACAAGGGTAGGAGTTTGGATAACAAAAAACAACAAAACTTTTTTAAAACATAAATTTTTAACCAAAAAACTAAAATTAAAAATAAAAACAACTATGAAAAAACTTCAAAAACTTTTCATGGCAGTTGCAGCGGTAGCAGCAGTAGGCTGTACCACAGATGTAACTGAGGACCTCGGAGTAAATCTCAACGAAGGTCAGACAACTCTCACTTTGTCGCTCGACGACACCCGTACTCAGCTCGGCGAAAAGGCTGACGGTATCTACCCACTCACTTGGGCAGAGGGCGATGCTATCTCGGTAAATGGTCATGCCTCAAAGGCTCTTACAGCAAATGAGGCTGGCGCAGCAAGCGCAACATTTACTTTTAACGGCGGTTTTGGCAGTGCGCCTTATTTCGTGGCTTATCCAGCAGTAGAGGGAACAACTAATCAGGTTGTATTTGCAGCTGAGCAGACACATGTAAGCAACACCTCTTTCGGTAACAACGCTACCGTAATCTACGGCTATGCAACCGAGCTTAACAGCGTTAAACTCAACCACTTGACTGGCGTGTTGAAGATTGGTCTTGTTAGCGGAACAGCTACCCCTGCATTTATCAAGGAGGTGCGTATCTCGACCGTAGACCGCAAGCCTATCGCAGGTACTTTCAGCGTTGATGAAGAGGGCAAGCTCACTCCTGTAAAGACAGCAGATGTTATCACCTACAAATCTGAGAGCGATGCAGGTTTTATTCTCCTTCCAGCTGCTGAGAATAACCCTGTTACCTATATCCATGTTACAGTTCCTGCCGGTGTATATGGCGAGTTGTATGTTACTTTGGAGAGCGCCGATGGTGTAATGTATAAGACCGTTACAACCGACAGCACCAAGCCTCTCAACGCTGGAAAGGTACGCGAGTTTTCGAGCGATATCGCATTTGTGCCAGTCGCAGAGACTGAGACATTTGTAATTGCTGATTATAGCGACTTGTATGAGTTCAAGGAGGCAGTTGAGGGTGCTCAATCTATTATTGACAATGCAGAAGCTACTGAGGATGCTAAGGCAGAGGCAACAGCTACATTGGCAAAGTCTGCTGTTTTTGTAAATGATGTTGCGATGCCTGTTGTTGGCGATGTAAACTATCCTGCTTGGGAGTCAATCAATGCGCCAAGTTACACCGGAACAATAACCGGTAATGGCTACGCTATCAAGGGCTTGTATGCTCCATTGTTCAACAAGACAGCTGCTTCGTTCAAGGGTTTGCACCTTGTTGCGAGTGTAGAGGAGGAGTCAAATCCTAACTTCGGTGCATTTGCTCGTCAGCTTGTTGCAAATGGCAACGCTCCTACTGTTGAGCACTGCTCGGTAAGTGGTACGATTACAATGAAGACGGCTATTAAGCCATCGGCTTCTAACCATACGCAGGCTGCTATGGGAGCATTTACAGGTATTGCAAAGGGTGTGCATTTCGAGAACTGCGTAAACAATGCAGCTATCAATATCCAAAGCGTTACGGCAACAGATGCTACAACTGAAACATCTTGCCCTGTCAGTGGCTTTGTTGGTTATGCAGATGTAGCAAATAATATCTTTGTTTCGTTTACCAACTGCGAAAACAAGGGCGATATAACCTTTGTATCGGGCGAGCAACCTAAGAGCAACTACTATGCAGGAGGTCTTGTAGCTGTATATAGAGGAGCAAGCGCTGTTACTACATTTGATAATTGCGGCAATAGTGGCGATATTACTATGAATGCCAATATCGGAAGTTTCAATGCTGGTGGTATTATTGGATACTCAAATGGAACAGCAGAAAATCCTAAGACATTTACATTCAGCACCAAAACCTTCAATAGCGGCAACATCACTAAGGCAGGTACTACATCGTTGGTAACAAGAATAGGTGGCATATTGGGCTATCTTGACAATTTCGTTACTGCTATATTCGATGGCCCTGTAACCAATAGCGGTGCTATAACATTTAGCGGCAATCAGACAGGCGAATCTGTCAATATTGCTGGTATCATAGGTCACATGAATACCGAGGGTTGTAAGGCAACTTTCAACAACACTGTAACTAACACCGAAACGGCCGACATTAGCATCACAGGAGCTATGACAAGTAATTTATATTGTGGCGGCCTTATTGGAAGAACATATAGAAAGAATAATGCTTGCGTCATTACATTCAGCGGAAAAACTGCAACTAACAATGGAGATATCTATATCAAGACCAATCCAGGCAACACAAGCTATATAGGTGGAATAATTGGCTATACATATCTGACATTCACTAAGTTCGGCGGTAATTGCAAAGTTCTTAACAATGGACCTATCACCATCGATAACTCAACTTTCAAGAGTATGTATGTTGGCGGTGTTTGGGCGATTGTGAATGGAGGAGGCTCCTCGGTTGTATCAGACTCGTCGAAGGGTATGATGGCCAACACCGCAGACATCACATTCTCTGGAAAAACAACCGGAAACTGCTATATCGGTGGTATTGCAGGATATCACAACCTCGGAACAAGTGTACCTGCTATCCAAACTGGTAATCTTAATATTACTGCCACATTCGATGCTACAATGTCTATCCAAGTGGGAGGAGCTTATGGTCAGCACCGCGGAGGTCTTACAGAAAGCAAAATTACAATGCAGAATGCTCAGGTATATTGCGATATTGTAGCATATAGCACCACCAAGAACTCTGACGGAACCTATACCTTTACCCCTTATAATCAGGTTGGTATCTTCTCTGGACAGTCGTCTATCGACACTATTAAGAATAATAAGGTTGGTGGTCGTATCGCATTGGGCGGAACTGTTGAGAATGGTGTTGTCAGCCACGATTGGATAACAATGACCAGCGAGAACTACATTAGCTATCTGTTGGGTCTTCGCGATTACCAAACTAATACGCAAACTAATAACACCCTCTTGACCAGCGAGAAGCAAATCGATTGGGGCAACTATGGAAATTAAAAATTGAGAATTAAAAATTAAGAATTATGAGAAAGACATATATTGTTCCAGAAGTTATGGCGTATGAGGTAGCAGCTGAGCGCGGCTATCAGGTAAGTGGAGGCAATGGCGGTTACGAGTTGCCGGGACTTCCAGCCGAGAAAGACGAAACAAGTTGGTAAAATCTTTTCATTGGTTTATGTTGGGAGGGGCTTGCGCAGCGATGCGCAAGCTCCTTTTTTTGGGCCTTTTGGCCCCAAAAAGAATTAAGAATTGATATTTTTGAGCCATTGGCAGTTTTGGTGAGGAGTGCGGGAGCGCGGAGAGTAGTTGCGCCGCAGGCCTAAATAAAAAATACCATTAATTGTCCATTGTCAATTATCAATTGTCAATTTGAAAACTACTCACTAAATAAAGATTTATTTAATTTTTGCGTAAATTCTTAATTTTTAATTCTTAATTCTTAATTTTATTTGTATCTTTGCACCGCTTTGGCGTCATTCGTAGTAAGGCGAATACGCACGAAGTGTTAAACTATTAAATAACTTAATTTTAAATTTTTACTATTATGGCTTATTTAACAGCAGAGAAAAAGCAAGAGCTTTTCGGTCAGTACGGCAAGTCTAACACCGATACAGGTTCTCCAGAGAGCCAGATCGCGTTGTTCTCGTACCGTATCAGCCACCTTACAGAGCACCTCAAAAACAACCGTCACGACTTCGGCACTCAGCGTGCGATGTTGAAGATGATCGGTAAGCGCCGTCAGTTGTTGGAGTACTTGAAGGAGGTAGATATCGAGCGTTACCGTGCTATCGTTAAGGCTTTGAACCTTCGTAAGTAAGAGGTCAGCAGAATGGGGCAACTCGTTTTTCGGAGTTGCCTTCATTTTGTTTTATTATCAGATGTTGATGAGAGAAAAAAGTAAGAGAAATTTATTTTTTGACGATTTTAGATGATTATGGAAGAAAAGAAGTTGTACAATGCTGTACAGAAGTTTATCCCGCTGGAAGGTGGCCGCGAGATAATGATTGAGACCGGAAAGTTGGCAAAGCAGGCTGACGGCTCGGTTGTAGTTAAGCAGGGCGATACGATGTTGCTCGCAACGGTAGTAGCTGCCAAAGATGCAAAAGAGGGTACCGACTTTATGCCTTTGCAGGTCGAGTACAAGGAGAAGTTTGCTGCCGTAGGTCGCATACCGGGTGGTTTTATGAAGCGTGAGGGTAAGGCCGGCGACAACGAGATTTTGGTTGCTCGTCTTATCGACCGTGCGCTCCGCCCACTTTTCCCTGCTGACTACCACGCAGAGGTATATGTTACCGTAAACCTTATCTCGGCAGACAAGGATATTCAGGCTGACGCCCTCGCAGGTTTGGCCGCTTCGGCTGCTCTTGCAGTATCGGATATCCCATTCGGAGGTCCTATCTCGGAGGTGCGTGTAGCTCGTATCAATGGAGAGTATTGTATCAACCCTACATTCTCGCAGATGAAAGATGTAGACCTCGACATTATGGTCGCAGGTACTATCGATAATATCTTGATGGTTGAGGGTGAGATGATGGAGGTTAGCGAGGAGGTTATGCTCGGCGCTATCAAGTATGCTCACGAGGCTATCAAGGGACAATGTGCTGCACAGATTGAGCTGATGAAGGAGCTCGGCAAGGATGTTAAGCGCGAGTATTGCCACGAGACCAACGACGAGGAGTTGCGTCAGACCATCATCTCGGAGTTGTACGACAAGGCTTACGCTATCGCTACAAGCGGCACAATGAAGCACGAGCGTTCGGAGGCCTTCGATGCTTTGGAGGCAGAGTTCGCATCGCGCTACACCGAGGAGGAGTTGGAGGAGAAGGCTCCGCTTATCCACAAGTACTTCCACGACGATGTGCAGAAGATGGCTATGCGTAATATGATTCTCGACGAGGGCAAGCGTCTTGATGGTCGCCGCACCGACGAGATTCGCCCTATCTGGTGCGAGGTAGACTACCTCCCTTGCGCACACGGCTCGGCAATCTTCACTCGTGGCGAGACTCAGTCGCTCTCGACTGTAACCCTCGGCACAAAGCTCGACGAGAAGCAGCACGACGAGGTGTTGT
The DNA here is from genome assembly GCA_015059865.1 of Rikenellaceae bacterium. Taxonomy (GTDB): domain Bacteria; phylum Bacteroidota; class Bacteroidia; order Bacteroidales; family Rikenellaceae; genus Alistipes. The sequence continues at coordinate 21,524 of SUZP01000015.1, forward strand.
TCCAAGGCTCAGACCAGTTTGTTCTTCACTATAACTTCCCTCCATTCTCGACTGGCGAGGCTAAGGCTTCGCGTGGCATCAGCCGTCGTGAGGTAGGTCACGGCCACCTCGCTTGGCGTGCGTTGAAGCCTATGGTACCTATGGGCGAGGAGAATCCATACGCAGTACGCGTAGTATCGGATATCTTGGAGTCGAATGGCTCATCGTCTATGGCAACTGTTTGTGCGGGCTGTATGGCGTTGATGGATGCAGGTGTAAAGTTGAAGAAGCCTGTTTCGGGTATCGCAATGGGACTTATATCGGATTCGGCAACAGGTCGTTGGGCTGTATTGTCGGACATCTTGGGCGATGAGGACCACTTGGGCGATATGGACTTCAAGGTTACAGGTACTCGCGATGGTATCACTGCAACACAGATGGATATCAAGGTGGATGGTCTTTCGTACGAGGTTTTGGCTCAGGCATTGGAGCAGGCTCGTGTAGGCCGTTTGCACATCCTCGACAAGATTACCGAGTGCATCGCAGAGCCTCGTGAGGACTACAAGCCATTCGTTCCTCGCATCGAGCAGATTACCATCGACAAGGACTTTATCGGCGCGGTTATCGGCCCTGGTGGCAAGGTAATTCAGGATATTCAGAAGACCACTGGAACAACTATCACCATCACTGAGACCGAAACTTCGGGATTGGTCGATGTATTCGGACCAGACAAGGCGTCTATTGATGCAGCTATGGCTCGCATCAAGGGCATCGTAGCTGTACCTGAGGTTGGCGAGACATATCACGGAACTATCAAGTCGATTGTAGACTTCGGTGCTTTCGTTGAGATTTTGCCGGGCAAGGAGGCGTTGCTCCACATCTCGGAGATTGACTACAAGCGTTTCGAGACTATGGCCGAGACAGGTTTGAAGGAGGGCGATGAGATTGATGTCAAGTTGATTGGCATCGACCAGAAGACCAACAAGTTGCGTCTTTCTCACAAGGCACTTCTTCCAAAGCCTGAGGGTTGGGTAGAGCCAGAGCGCAAGCCTCGTGCACCACGCGGCGACCGCCCAGAGCGTAGCGACCGCGGAGAGCGTCGCCCACGCCGCGACCACAAGGAGTAATCCTACGGTTATATCATAAAGCGACAAACCTCGTCTTCGGGCGAGGTTTGTTGTTTTTGTTAGGCGGTGGTGTTAGGTGCTGTTAGGTGGTATTAGGTGGTATTAGGTGGCGGCAACTCCTACCCTCGTCACGGCGCAGCGATTTAATTGACAATTGACGAATTGACAATTGACAATTAAATGTATTCTTTGTTTTATATACTCCTCCCCTCGTCACGGCGCAGATTTTACTGGGGTTTACTGGGGACACACCTGCGGTGTTTTACTGGGGGCGCACCTGCGGTGCTTTACTGGGGAGCGCTTTCGCTGAATTTAATTTTGAATTTTGCATTTTGAATTTTGAATTTTTAAAACTACTCACTCCCCCCCCCAAAAAAAAAGATAGGTCTCCGAAAATTCGGAGACCTATCATAGATGGGATATCGTTAAGACTACTTCACAGCAGCAAGGTTTACATCCTTTGCAGCCTTAGCCTTCAACGAAGCATCCTTCGACACTGCGCTATTGAGCTGAGCCTTAGCACCGTTCACATCACCCTCGCGGCAAGCGATAACTGCGCGGAGGTAGTCAGCCTTAGCCGACATATCGCTAGCGATGCACTGCTTAGCAGCAGCAAGGTTGCCATTCTGCAAGTTTACGATAGCAGCGTTATAGCCCGACTTCAAGGTCTGAGCAGCAGTAGCGTAGTCTCCCTTAGCAGCAGCAACCAAAGCCTTAGCCTCAGCCGAAGCATTTGCAGCATAACCCTCAGCCTTTGCAACATCACCCTCAGCAGCGTATGCCAAAGCGTAGTTGTTATTCAACTGAGCAGCAACGCTCTTGTCAGCCTTATCCAAGCAAGCAACAGCCTTTGCATAGTCACCAGCCTTTGCATATACCAATGCGAGATTATTCCAAGCACGAGCATCGTTCGACTTCGAAGCCTCAACCAAAGCAGCCTCAGCAACCTCGTTGTTAGCCGATGCGATGTGGAGCAACTCCTCAAGCTTCAAGGTCGAAACCTTACCCTCCTTGATGAATGCAACCATCTCCTCGTCGCTCCAACCAGTGATATCTGCGCTATTTACGAGCTGAGCACGACGGAGCTGTGGCAACACCTCGCTTTTGAGCGACTTGAACACCGAAGTCATATTCTTAATCTCCTTCTCGCGCTCTGCGCTCGACGAGTACATCTTCAACACTTGAAGGATGAGGTCCTTGTCAGCGATATCCGATGCAGCTACGGCAGCTTGGAAGCCCTCCCAATCCTCGCCATAAGCAGCAGCGTCAATTTTCAAACCTGCATCAGCAAGCAACTTCTCAACAGCCTTCAAACCTGTCTCGCTACGCTTCTGCGAGAGTTTGTCGTTGAACTTCTCAGGACCATCTGGCGAAGCGTATCCGTTCACATAGAGCGACTGAGCTACGCGGTCGTTTGCCTTGTTAGCCTCAACACCAGCCTTCCACTCGTTCAAAGCCTCTGTCTCAACAGCCTTCTTTGCAACCTTCGAAGAGTTGATTTTGTAGACGATATCAGCCTTAGTAACAACGGTAGTTACACGCTTGTAGTTGTTAGCAGCCTCCTGCATAGCCTCCGAGAAGTCGAGGTCAGCCTGCAATGTGTTGATACCCTTTGCGATAACCAAACCATTCTCCTTTGCAGCAGCAGCGTCAGCATTCTCGATGGTCTTACCTGCAACAACAGCACCTGTGTTAGCATTTACCAAGGTAAACTCCTTGCACTTGCCACTCTTGCACTTAACCTCAACGAGGAGTACGAGGTCGCAAAGCTGCATCTCAGGCTTGTAAGCGAACTCGATATGACGCTTAATGCTGAGAGCCTCACCATTCTTAACGAGCAAACCATTGTCAGCAACCTTCTCGCCTTGGAGGAGGAGAGTATTGCCCTTAGTTACGCCACCCTCATAAACGAGAGCAGGAGTAACCTTCAACGAAGCGGTCTTGTTGAAATACTTTGCAGGTACCTCAGCTGCGATGTCAGCAACAACTTTGCCGTTGTTGAGAACAAGGACATCCGGAGTACAAGTAACTGTGATAGCCGAAGGATTCTTTGCCATCTTCTTGAAGCAATCACAACTTGTCATTGTCAAAGCGGCAACGACAAGCACCAATGTCATCTTAAAAAGATTTTTCATAATCGTAAATTTGAATTATTAATTGTTAAACTGTCATTTCTCTTCTGAGTAAAATCACTCTTATCTATCGGCGTTCCACCCATTTTGTTACAAAGATATATATTTTTTCGATAAAATATATTATTTCAACAACTATTTTAAAAAATAAAGCATTTTTTTGCGCTAAGCTACATTTTATCGTAATTTTCGAGCTCCCCACGCAGAGAAGTAGCCATCTTCTCGGCAAGAGCCTTACCCGACAAGCCTTGTCCTAAGAGCCACATCAGCTTTGTTACAGCAGCTTCGGTGGTCATATCGTAGCCACATATCACTCCCATATCTTGCAGCTGCCTACCCGTCTCGTAGAGGTGCATAGCAACTGCACCACCCTGACACTGCGTTATATTTACAACGGCAACACCGCGAGCAATGGTCTCACGAATAGCCGATATAAACCACTCGGTCGTAGGGGCATTACCTGTGCCGAATGTTTCGAGCACCACACCTCGAACACCCTCAATCGAGAGCATTGCTCGGAGCGACTCGCTCGATAGTCCTGGGAATATCTTTATTATAACGACACTCTCATCGAGCCTATCAAGCACACGCAGAGGTGCGCCATTCGACTTCGGCTTAGCGATTACGGAGTTGTTGTAGAGGATATTTACTCCCACCTCGGCAAGTGGTGGCAAGTTACGCGACTCAAAGGCACTGAGCGCCTCTGCCGAGTGTTTCGAGGTACGATTTGCGCGGAAGAGCCTGTTTTGGAAGTAGAGAGCCACCTCAGGGACAACAGGTCTACCCTCAACATCAACAGCCGCAGCCAACTCGATAGCTGTAATCAGATTTTCGCGGCCATCCGTACGCATCACACCCATCGGAATTTGACTGCCCGTAAATATCACAGGCTTCTCCAAATTTTCGAGCATAAAACTCAATGCCGACGCTGTGTAAGACATCGTATCCGTACCGTGCAACACCACAAAACCGTCATAGTCAGCGTAGTTGTCGGCGATGATATGCGCCAACTCGCTCCATCTTGCAGGTGTGACATTCGAGGAGTCTATCGCCTCCATCTTACATACCGAAATATCAACATTGAGGTTACGCACAGCAGGGAACTCCTGCTCGATAGTACTGAAATCGAATGGCGCAAGCGTACCATTCTCGTTACGGCGCATACCGATTGTACCACCCGTATAGACAATTAAAACAGACGACTTTTTCATATCTCTCTACAATCTAAATATTCGTTTTGCATTTTGCGTTGTCTGCTCGGCAACCACATCAAAATCAACACCTTGCAACTCGGCAATCTTCTGTGCTACGAAGCGCACATACGATGATTCGTTGCGCGTACCGCGATGTGGCACGGGCGTCAGATATGGGGCATCTGTCTCGACCACCAAATCCTCCAATCGCATCGCCTTGACCACCTCAGCCAATGCGCTCTTCTTGAAGGTTACAACACCTCCGATGCCAAAGAGGAACTCTCCGCACTCGCGCAATCGCTCATACATCGCCACATCGGCCGAGAAGGCGTGAAATATACCTCGTAAGCCTCGACCTCGATACTCCTCCACAATCTGCGCCATCTCCTCCCACGCGTCGCGGGTATGGACCACGATAGGCAGGTCGTACCTCAGAGCCAACTCCACCTGCGCCCTAAAAGCCTCGGCCTGCTCCGCCTGCCAATCTCTACTCCAATAGAGGTCCAAGCCTATCTCGCCAACGCCGTAGAAACGCTCCACGCCTTGTGGTGGTGTGGCAAGTAGTCGCTCCACCTCCGACAACTCCTCGCGCCAACGAGGATTATCATTTACGGATGTCGGATGCAGTCCCATAAGTGGCACGACATAGTCACCATACTCACGACACATATCGAATAGTCGCTCGTTGCTCTCGCCATCTATGGCAGGCAGCACAATGCGCTCCACACCCTCGGCGCGAGCACGCTCGACGACATCCTCACGGTCGATATCGAAAGCTTCGTCGTAGATATGTGAATGGGTATCTATCAACATAGTATATACAACTTTCCAGGCAGCTGTCGCACCAAGCCCGACAACTCCATATTGAGCATTATCACACTGACCTCCGAGATATTTAGCGAAGTGAGTTCGGCTATCTTTTCGAGCGACACTCCATCCGAGCTATTCGCCAAGAGATTCAACACAGACTGCTCCCTCTCGTTAGCCGAGTGTGGAGCGTAGTGCAACTTTTCGGGCACAGCGCTCTGCACCTCCCAACCTAAGGCCTCCGCCACATCGCGCGCCGAGGTCACAAGCTGCGCAACATTTGTCTTGATAAGGTGATTTGTACCCTCCGAACGAGAGTCAGTGATGCGACCAGGTACCGCCATTATCGTTCGAGAGTAGGCATCCGCCGCCTTGGCCGTCGAGAGTGAGCCTCCATTCGCTGGCGACTCGACAATCAATAATCCATCCGCCACGCCTGCAACAATGCGATTGCGAGGGATGTAAAATGTTCCATTCTGCTTGCTCTGTGAGTGTATCTCGGAGATGATAGCTCCACCCCGTTCCACCATCTCCTTCGCGAGGTTTAGATGCTGGGCAGGCATCACATCGGGTAGCTTATTTGCCACGACACCCACTGTTCTCACACCTGCCGCTAAGGCGGCACGATGGGCTGCGGCATCCACACCAAAGGCTAAGCCACTCACCACTACCAAGTCGGGAAACATCTCTGCAAGCTCCGAGATAAGACGCGCACATACGGTCTCGCCGTAGGATGTAATTCTGCGCGTGCCGACAACGGAGAGGATATGAGGCGACGACAACGCCTTGATGTCCCCTATCGAGTAGACAATATGCGGCCTATCGGGCACTTCGCGCAGAAGTCGAGGGTATTCACAATGGTTGCTTGGAGTGATATTTATGCCGTTATCTTCACAGTAGCGCAGTTCGCGCTCCGCCTCCGCATAACCAGTTTTTTGGAGTATTCGTGTAGCGATATCTTGACGCAACTCGGCACACAAGATTAACTTATACTCAGGCTGTGCATAGACCTCCTCGGCACCCTCATAGAGATTAATAAGGTGCGCAACACCTCGTGAGCCGAGGCCGGGAACAAATGTCAAGGCGAGTTCATCAAGTATCATAATACAAAGATACAAATCTTAATTAAGAATTAAAAATTAAGAATTAAGAATTTTTATATAGTAGCGAAAGAGCCTATTCTGAACTTCCCACATACAAAAATCGTAAATGATTGAGCTATTTTTGAGATAAACAAGAGGCCCGATGCGCAGCATACCACTACCCCCAAAAACTCATTTTAAGGAGGAAAATGCAACCCAAGAGCAAAAAATCGCTTATGAGCGAGGAAATTTTGTGCCAAACAAGAAAGCGAGTTCCGTAGCATACCACCACCCTAAAAACTCATTTTAAGGAGGAAAGTGCAACGCCGTCATAAAAAATCGTAAATGATTGAGCTATTTTTGAGATAGACAAGAAGCCCGATGCGCAACATACCACTACCCCAAAAACTCATTTTAAGGAGGGAAGTGCAACCCAAGAGCAAAAAATCGTTTATGAGCGAGGAAATTTTGTGCCAAACAAGAAAGCGAGTTCCGTAGCATACCACTACCCCAAAAACTCATTTTAAGGAGGAAAGTGCAACGCCGTCATAAAAAATCGTAAATGATTGAGCTATTTTTGAGATAAACAAGAAGCCCGATGCGCAGCATAGTAAGCCTATGTGAGCAATCGGGCTATCGCAGTGCAGCTCAAAAAGAGCCAATCAGAACGATTTTTTACTCTTCGTCGGTGTCGGTGTAAGCCTTCAAGAGCTTATCCTGAACATCACTTGGCACCTGCTCGTAGGAGTCGAACTTCATGGTGTAAGTTGCAGCTCCAGAGGTCAAAGATGACAAAGTAGTTGAGTAGCGATAGAGCTCTGCAAGTGGCACGCGCGCATTGAGCTTGTCGAAGCCCTTGTCAGACTCCATACCCATAATCATCGCACGGCGGTTCTGCAAGTCGCTCATAACTGAGCCCATATAATCTGTTGGAGTTAGTACCTCAACATTGTAGATAGGCTCCATAATCTTAGGACCTGCATTGCGGAACGCCTCCTTAAATGCGTTACGAGCCGCAAGCTTAAACGAGATTTCGTTTGAGTCTACCGGGTGCATCTTACCGTCGTAGATAACTACACGGATATCGCGAGCATAAGAGCCTGTGAGTGGGCCCTCGTCCATCTTCTCCATAATACCCTTCAAAATTGCAGGCATAAAGCGAGCATCGATAGCACCTCCAACAATCGAGTTGTAGTATTGGAGTTTACCGCCCCATTCGAGGTCATACTCCTCCTTACCCTTGATATTCACGGTGATATCCTTGCCATTAACCTTATACTTCGAAGGCTCCTCGATACCCTCATAGTAAGGCTCGATAACCATATGCACCTCACCAAACTGACCTGCACCACCCGACTGCTTCTTGTGGCGGTAGTCTGCCTGAGCGACCTTGGTGATAGTCTCGCGATAAGGAATCTTCGGTGCGAAGAACTCCATATCAATCTTGCTGTCTGCCAAGATACGGTTACGCAAGATATTGAGGTGGTGTTCGCCCTGACCTTGGATAATGGTCTGCTTCAACTCCTTCGAGTACTCAACGAGGATTGTAGGGTCTTCGAAGCGTGCATCGAGCAACAACTTGCCGAGCTTCTCCTCGTCAGCCTGAACCTTCGCCTTAACAGCTGCACGGTAGCGTGGCTCTGGGAATACGATAGGCTCCAAAGTTACAGGAGCAGAAGGTGCCGACAAGGTGTCGTTTGTGCGCGTTCCCTTCAACTTCACGGTGCAGCCGATATCGCCTGCCGACAACTCGGTAACCTTGATACGATTCTTACCCGCTACGGCGAACAACTGCGACAACTTCTCCTTGTTGCCTGTGCGAGAGTTCACCAACTCCATACCCTCAGTGAGTTTACCACGAACAACGCGGAAGTAGTTGATTTCGCCGATATGTCCCTCCATCTGCGACTTGAATACGAAGAGTGCCACAGGAGCAGTGTCGTCAGCCACAACCTCCGAGCCATCTATTGCAGGGAATGCAGGTGCTACGGTTGGACCCGGCGCAACATTGATGATAAACTCCATCAAACGCTTTGTACCGATATCTTTCTTACCGCTTGCGCAGAATACAGGCATAGCCTTACGCTTTGCCACGCCAATCTTCAATCCCGAACGGATATCGTCTTGTGTCAAAGTACCCTTCTCGAAGTAGAGCTCCATCAAAGCGTCATCGTGCTCGGCAGCAGTCTCGATAAGTTCGAGGTTCAACGCCTTTGCCTTCTCCATCTCGCTCTCCGGAATATCCAACTCCTCGCGAGTACCGTTTTCGTCGGTGAAGCGGTACATCTTCATCATCAAGACATCGATGAACGAGTCGAAGCCAACACCCTGATTTACAGGATACTGAACAACAACAGGCTTAACAGAAGCTTTATCCTTGATAGTTTCGAGAGTTGTTTCGAACGAAGCCTTCTCAGCATCGAGCTGATTTACTACGGCGATAAGCGGTTTGTTCAAGATGCGAGCATAGCGACCTTGGATAACATTACCAACCTCCCAGCCGGTCTGCGCATTTACGAGCATCACGCCCACATCACCAACCTTGAATGCCGAGAAGAGATTTCCGCAGAAGTCGTCAGAGCCCGGGCAATCAATTATATTGAGTTTGCGCCCCATAAACTCTGTGAAGAGTGTAGTCGCATAGATTGAGCGCTTGTATTCGTGCTCAATGTCGGTATTGTCCGACAAGGTGTTGTTGTTCTCGATACTACCGCGGCGGTCGATAACCTTACCTTCGTAAGCCATAGCCTCTGCCAAGGTAGTTTTACCCGAGCCTGGGGCTCCAATCAGAACGATGTTCTTAATCTCTTTTGGTGAATAATTTTTCATAATCAATATAAGTTTTAAGTGTTTCTATTTTATCCTCAGTCTACGATTTATAACCAAATCGTTTTATAAAGTTATGAAATTTTTTTGGAACTGCAAACTATTTACCCGAAAAAAATGAAAAATCCCCCGAAAAAAGTGAGTTTTCGGAGGATTTTATGCTGTTTGGCTCTATATTTCTACTTCACAATAGCTTGCAAAATTGCATCTACATCGTATCCGCACAAGTGGCGTAATTCAGCAACAGTGCCATGCTCCACAAACTTATCATCAATGCCAAGCACCTCAACCGACATAGAGATACCATTATCGGCAAGTAGCTTCACAACGGCCTCGCCTGCGCCACCGCGAATAATACCATCTTCGATGGTTACAATACGATGTACGCGCTTGGCAACATCCAATATCATAGCCTCGTCAAGCGGTTTTGCAAAACGCATATCGTAGACTGCTGCGCTCACACCGATAACGGCTGCCTGCTCGGCTGCCTGCTCGGCATCGGCAAGTAGTGTTCCAAAGGCGAACACCGCCACATCATCACCCTCGCGCACCTTACGCGCTCTACCGACCTCGATAGCTTCGAAAGGCATATCGCGCCACGCAGTGCCACGCCCAACACCTCGCGGATAGCGGATAGCGAAAGGAGCATCGCTCTGCAATGCGGTGAACATCATATTGCGCAGCTCCCACTCATCCGAAGGGGTGGCAATAGTCATATTCGGCACACAGCCGAGATAGGCTATATCGAATGCGCCGTGGTGCGTTGCTCCATCCTCGCCCACCAAGCCTCCTCTGTCAAGACAGAATACGACAGGCAGATTTTGCAGCGCAACATCGTGGATGATATTATCGTAAGCTCGTTGCATAAAGGTCGAGTAGATATTGCAGAATGGTCTTTCGCCCGCAGCAGCCAGACCTGCCGAGAATGTTACGGCGTGTCCCTCGGCAATACCCACATCGAAGCAACGCTCAGGCATCGCCTCCATCATTATCGACATCGAACAACCCGTAGGCATAGCAGGTGTAATACCCACCACGCGTTTGTCGTGACGCGCCAAATCGAGCAAGGTCTGTCCAAATACATCCTGCATACGCGACGCCTTCGACTCACTCTTTATACGCTCTCCTGTTTCTGGGTTAAAGCGACCGGGTGCGTGCCATACAGATAAGTCGCTCTGCGTAGGGGCGTAACCGTGCCCCTTTTCGGTGATAACATGGAGCAGTTTAGGCGAGCTGATACTCTTCAATGCCATCAATGTTCGCACAAGACGCTTCACATTATGACCATCTACACGACCAAAATATCTAAACCCAAGACTCTCGAAGAGATTGCTATTCTGCAACAACCCGTGCTTTACCGCGTTTCCCGCCTTGCGACATAGGTTTAACAACTTAGGTGTTCGCGACAATGCCGACCACAACCCCTGCTTGAAGCGGTTATATTTCGAGGAGGTCGAGAGTCGCAGCAGATAGTGGTTGAGTGCCCCCTGCGACTTGTCGATAGACATATTATTGTCGTTCAAGATTACCAAGATATCGGTCATCTTGTCCGAGCCTGCATTATTCAACCCCTCGAAAGCCAAGCCACCGGCAATCGAGCCATCGCCAATCACGGCAACGGTCTTCTGCTCCTTGCCTTGCAGTCGCGCCGCCTGCGCCATACCGAGTGCCGCCGACACCGACACCGAGGAGTGCCCCGCACCGAAAGCATCGTACTCACTTTCGGCCATACGCGGAAAGCCGCTGATGCCGCCCAATCGACGATTGGTGCAGAAAACATCACGACGCCCCGTGATAATCTTATGAGCGTACGCCTGATGCCCCACATCCCAAATGAGCTTATCGGTCGGGGTGTCATAGACATAGTGCAGCGCCACGGCTATCTCCACTGCCCCCAACGAGGAGGCGAGGTGTCCGGGATTGACAGCGCACTGCTCGATAATATATTGTCGCACCTCGGCACAATAGCGAGGGAGTTCGTCAATAGAGAGCTTGCGCAAATCAGCAGGCGAATTTACGCTATGCAGATATTTATATTCGAGTTTCGTCATATCTTCTCTTCATTTTTTAGAATGGGTAGCCTACTCCAAAGTTGAGCGAGGTGTTTCGCCACTTGAAGTTGTGAATCCATCGCTCACCCACAGGGTTATTTGGACTATGGAGCTGAATACCCCAATCAAGACGCAAAATTGCAAACTTAATATCCAATCGCAAGCCGATACCTGTATTGAAGGCCAACTGCTTGTAGAAGCTATTGAAGTGGAACACCGAGCCCTCAGGATAGTTCACCCCTTCGCGACCAATGTACCAGATATTACCTAAATCGAGGAATGTAGCTCCGTGGAACATCCCCCAAATCGGGAAGCGGAACTCCACATTTGCCTCCAACTTCATATCGCCAAGCTGCGTAGGATAGACCACATTCGTAGGTGCAGGCGACGAGCCGGGACCGAGTGTTCGAGGTGCCCAACCGCGCATACTATTGCTACCTCCTGCGTAGAATAGGCGGTCGAATGGCACAGCATCGGAGTTGCCGTAGGCGTACGCCACACCCGCATACAGGCGCGCAGCCAAAGCCGTAACCTTGCCAAACATAATCTTATGGCTGGCATTCACATCCGCGCGCACATATTGCGAATATCTAATGCCGAGGAACTCGTAGTAATCCTTACCCACAGCAGGCGCCGAGAAGAGATGCACAAGTCCATTCAACAAGTTGCCCGACAACTCGCAGTTGGCACGCACAGTGGTATAGTTGTTTGGCGCGCGCTCATGCTGTTTATTCAGCACATACGAGCCCGAAATTGCCACTATAAGCTGCGACTCGAAGCTGTGTTTGAGGTATTGATTTTGCAGCGAGTTGAAGTAGTTTTGGTTGATGTAGGATACATCCACCAAGTTAATACCTATCGGTCGCACCACAAACGACGAGTTCGACCTATTACGCCACGAATATACCCACGAAACACCCGACAGACCACGCTGATAATACGGTCTATCTTGGTAGTTATAAGAGATTTCGAACTTGGTTTTCGGTGCAATGATATTACTCTTCACCGCATAGTTTGCGAGCAAGAATCGTGGGAACGATAGACTTGCCGCAATACCAAACTCCATAGCGTGGCGTTTCTTCGAGTTTGGAGCTTTCATATACTCGTATCCGGCGGTACCCGTAACCTCCAACATCTCGGCACCTCGGAACACATTTCTATTCTGATATCCAAGCACCGCCTTCAACCCATAGAAGCTCGATGTTGTCGAGGCCTCCAACTCCGCCTTGATACTCTGTTGGAGAGCAGGTGTACAATATATATCGCAATCGAGATACTTCTCGCGCGTATAGTTTATTGGCGCGTTGTTGTTCTTACTATCGACACCAACCAAGGTGATAAGATTTTGTTTTACCGTATCTTGGACCTCCGTAAAGTTTATTCGCGCACTCTTGAAGTAACCCATCGCCATCAAATTGGAGTAGGTACGATTAACCTGCGAATAGTTGTAGAGGTAGTTCGGATAGAGAGGTATTGCACCTCGCAACACCTTCGGGCGCACCTTCGGCTTCCTGCCGCTGAAAAGCACATTCAAGCCCCTATACTCCACCGAGTCAAATCGTTCGAAATAGCCCTTTTGGCTCTTTGCCACAACGGCATTATATCGCGGCACAATATCTATATTGCGCAGACGATAGACCACATTGTTGTCGTACATCGCCTCACCGCGAGCATTGTAGCCCGTCAAGTTCTGCTTGATAATAACCTTCACGCCCACCCTCTTGTCGCCACCGAGCGTATCGGCCAAAAACTCCACATTATTGACCGAGAAGTTGTAGTAGCCTCTATCTTTCAAGTACAACGCTATGCGCTCGCGCTCCGCCTCCAACACCGAGATATCGAAGATATCGCCCCTATGCAACAGCGTATTCACCGTATCGGGCAATACGATAGGCTCCAAGAAGCGGTCGCGGAAGTCGTACGAGATGGAGCTGATATGGTAAGGCTTGCCTTGATGCAACGAATACGACACCTTTGCGCGCTTACGACGATAGGTGGTATCGACCTCAAAATCGACCTTCGAGGCGTAGTATCCTCGCGAGTCGAGATAGAGTTTCAAATTTGAAGCCGAACGCTCCGTATCGCCCATATTGAGCAATACAGGCTCCTCGCCCATCTTGCGTTTGAGGTTGTTCCACCAGTTATCTTTTTCGGGATTTGCCATCAAGTATATCCACGCATAGAAATCCGTACCGAGGAAGTGTTTATTCGGCTTCTGACGCAGATATTTTGTAACCTCGTCACTCTTGATGCGCTCATCACGAGGGGCACTCTTGTCCTCCACGATTTTCACACGCTGCAACAGATATGTGTCGGATGGTATATGGCGCGTAACATTGCAGGCCGAGAGTAACACTCCCACCAACAACGAACACAATATATAGACCAACCTTTTCATATTAACTACCGTTTAGCTACTGTGCCTTTGCCCCTAAAAATTGGTTGTACAGCGCAATCTCCTCCTCAAACTCGCCCTGCTCGGTATATGCAAATAGGCCACCTTCGGCCTCCACCTCGCCATACGATATGTAGGAGGCATTTCCGATAAGCTGCGTATGCAGTCCACCCTCCTTATGGCAGATGCAACGCACAGCACCGCCTCTATTCTCAACATCGACAACAGCCTCGTAGTCGCAACGACCATTCAGCGCCATTGCCGTAGCACTCGATGTCATCGCCGTACCACACGAAGCGGTGATGCCTGCACCGCGCTCGTATGTCGCAACAAAGATGCGATTTTCGCCCAACACCTTCACGAGCGAGACATTTATACCCTTCGGAAATTCGCTGCGCAACTCCAACACGCGCTCTCCAAGGCGTACGAGGTGGGCATAATCTATCTCCTCGACCTCGGCTACAATATGCGGATTGCCAACATTTATAGCTGTCCAGAGCAGCGTGTCGTCAAGTCGCTCTATGCGCTGCGACACAAACTGCGCCGCACCCTCGGCAAAGCCGAAGTCCTCGCTCGCAAGCCTTACGCCCAAATCGACTCCATAGGTCGGCATTGTGGGGAAGATATCCTCCTCGCGTGTGATGCCGTAGCTATTTCCACCTGAGAACATCTCGAACCTGCGCGCGCCGACATACCCCTCCGCCAAGCGTGCCACGCAACGAATACCATTGCCACACATCTCCGCCTCCGAGCCATCGGGGTTGAACATTCGCATACCGTACATACCTTCACGCTCAACCAACAACAGCACCCCGTCAGCACCTACCGAGTGCTCTCTATCGCATATAAAACGCGAAAATGCCGCGAGGTCTATGCCGTCAAGATTGTACTTTACAGCATCTACCATTACAAATTCATTGCCTGAGCCGTGGCATTTTATATAGTCAAATTTCATTCTTCGAAGTGTATAATCGTTCAAAAATACAAATTATTCAATAATTTTCCATACTTTTGGGGTGGAAAATCGTAAAAAAAGAGAAAATGGTCGAAAAGTTTATAATGGCAGGCGATACAGCCCTGCATATCTGCGACTCGGAGGAGGGCGAAAAGGTTGTTGTATTGTTGCACGGATATCTCGAAAATATGTTGGTATGGGATAACTTCGTGTCGCTCCTCTACAAGGATGTGCGCGTCATCACACTCGATATTCCGGGGCACGGCATCTCGGAGGTCAAGGGCGAAATCCACACTATGGATTGGCTCGCCGACACCATCGCTGCGGCACTCGATAAACTCGGCATCGACCGCGCCACCATTGTCGGCCACTCTATGGGCGGCTATGTAGCCCTCGCCTTTGCCGAGCGCCACGCCGAGCGCACCGAGAAGCTTGTGCTATTACACTCCACGCCCTATGCCGACAGCGAGGAGAAGCGGAAAAATCGTCAGCGCGAAATTGCGCTTATCCGTTCGGGCAAGAAGGAGCTGTTGGCACACACAGCACCCGAAGCGGGATTTGCAGCAGAGAATCGCAATCGTTTCCGCACCGAGATAGAGGATTTGCAGCAGACCATCTACCTCACCGAGGACGCAGGAATCGTCGCTCTCTTGAATGGAATGATAGAGCGTAAGGCTCAAAGCGATATGCTTCACAACTTGGGCAAGCCGATACTCTTTATCCTTGGTCGCAAAGATGGCTATATTGTGGCCGAGGTGGCCGAGAAGATGGTCGCCGAGCACCCTGAGGCGGAGGTCGTATGGCTCGAAAATTCGGGGCATATGGGCTTTGTCGAGGAGGCAAGTACCTGCGCCAAGGCACTGTTGGAATTTGTCAAGAGGTAGACTCGGCGAGTGGGGCAAATTGGCAAATTGACAATTGACGAATTGACAATTGAAGGTATTTTTTATTTATTCAACTTTTAACTTGTTTTTGCGCTCCCAGTAAACCCCAGTAAAGCGGTGGCACACCGCGCCCCCAGTAAAGGGCGAAACGCCCGCCCCCAGTAAACCCCAGTAAACCCACCGCCCCAATATACCCCTCCGCCCTAACGGGCAGGGTGTGTCCAACAAGTTTTTGGACACACCTTTTTATCGGAAGTTGTATAACAAGAGGGATTTCAAGGCTTGCGAAGTGTGAGAAACCGCAGCATACTTGGCGTATGTGAGGATTTCGAGCGCAAGCGTAACGCAGAAATCACCTTGTTAGACAGCTTCAATATAAAAAAATCACCCGACCTGCACAATGCAAGTCGGGTGAAATAATTACTGTTTAACTAATCTGTCGATTACTTAGCAGGCTCAGCTGCAGCTGGAGCAGTCTGATTAATTTTGAGCTGAATTGCCTGACCAATGCTCTGTGTCTTATCTGCACTTGTGTACATACGAACATAGATAGTTACATAGTGCTGATACCACGCTGTCTTGCTTTCATCGTAAGGATTTACAACAACGGTCAT
>SUZP01000016.1 GCA_015059865.1 Rikenellaceae bacterium
CTTGTGTAGGTAGGCGAAATAGCCACTCTTTGTTTGAGGAGGAGAGCCATCTGCAATAATCCTCTGCTGCATTGTACGATACCCACAATACGGGGTGTTTTTCTCGACCGACAGGTATTTCGCCATTGTTCCAATATCTTGGTGCAGACTCTCCACAAGCATCGATATATGCCCTCCATTCGGCATTGGTGACAGCAAATTTGCAAATCCAATACTCTTTGCTTATCGCTACTGTTTCGCCATCTCCGATACTGTTGTATGAGTCGGCAATATAGGTGTATTTGCCGTTGGTTGTAATATGCACAAACGAATTGTTGGGTAGAGTGGTTGGTGTGTCGTTACCATCGCCTTTATCTTCGCTATTGTTGCCATTGTCGTTGTTATTGTCGTTGTTTTGCGGAGGTTGTTGTTGCTCGGTGCTGTTTGTATTGTCTGAATCTGTTGAGTTTGAACATGCAAAGCCGATACAAAAAAGTGTAACGATAAGAAGTGTAAATTGTTTCATAGTCATTGAGGTTTTTATTTTAGTAAGACACCATTAGATGCCAGAGGTTAAATTAAACAGTTGAAATTGTAGTAAATTACTTTAAGTTACAAATTTTCCAGATTTCTTATCAAGGACAGTGCGAAAACACTTTCTAATATGTCTGCAATCCGAGGACTGCAATGCAAATTTAGAAATAATTTTTCATAGTTGTAAAGTTGCGCCAAGAAAATAGAGGCTATTAGCGGTAGTTAGCGGTGGTTAGAGGTAGTTAGGGAGGCGCACACTAATAACCCTTAATTACCTCTAATAGCCTCTAACAACCTCTAATGAAATTGCGCCGCAAAAAAGCCAATGGCCAATGGCTAATGGCCAAAAGCCGAAATAAAAGCCGAAATAATTAACCATATATTTATAAAATAGAGAAAATTTATTATCTTTGCGCCCGAAATATGTGAAAACGAAAATTCAAACAAATAACATATAAAACACTATGAACATTACAAAGGTAGAGAAAGAACAGGGTGCAGCATTACTTCGCATCGTTGTAGAGGAGAGTGATTATGCAGCCGAGGTGGAGAAGATGCTTCGCGACTACAAGCGCAAGGCTAACATTCCGGGATTCCGTCAGGGTATGGTACCTATGGGCGTTATCAAGAAGATGTACGGCAAGGGCGTAGTGGCAGAGCAGTCGTACCGTACCGCTTCAAACGCTGCATTCGAGTATTTGCAGAAGGAGAAGATTGACTATATCGGCGATGTAATCCCAGCTGAGGAGCAGGGCGACTTCGACTTCGATAACAACACAACTCACGAGTTCGTATTCGAGTATGGTGTAGCTCCAAAGTACGATGTTAAGCTCACTGCAAAAGATAAGATTACTTATCACAAAATCAAGATTGACAAGAAGATGCACGCATCGTTCCTCGACAACTACCTTCGCCGCTACGGCTCGTTGAAGGATGTAGACAAGGTGAAGAAAGACGAGGCGTTGAATGTAACTCTCGACAATGGCGATATGCGTATCGAGGAGGCTTATGTAGGTCTTATCTCGATGTCTGACGAGGAGCGCAAGCCATTTATCGGCAAGAAGGTCGGCTACAAGACCGAGGTTAATGTAAACGAGTTGTACAAGAACCCTGCACAGCGTGCCTCTATCCTTGGCGTTAAGGAGGAGGAGTTGGAGGGTATCAACCCTAACTTCTCGTTGGAGATTACCAAGATTCGCCAGTTTGCAAACCCTGAGTTGAACGAGGAGTTCTTCAAGATGGCATTCCCAGAGGGCAATGTAACAAACGAGGAGCAGCTCAACGCTTATATTGATGAGCAGATTGCTTCGGAGTTGAAGCGTGAGAGCGACTACCTCTTCACATTCGCTGTTCGCGACTTCCTCGTGGAGAAGGCTAACCTTGCAATGCCTACCGAGTTCTTGAAGCGTTGGTTGTACACCATCAACGAGGGCAAGTTTACAATGGAGGATATCGAGAAGGATTTCGATGCTTTCCTCAAAATGTTCACTTGGAACTATATCCAGCGTCGCGTAATCGAGGCAGAGAAGCTCTCAGTTTCGGCTGACGAGGCAAAGGCAGAGGCAAAGGCCTTGGCTGCTGCACAGTTCGCACAGTACGGTATGCCTAACGCTCCTGAGGAGATGCTCGAAAACTTTGCAAAGAATATTCTCGACAACAAGGAGCAGAGTCAGAAAATATACGAGAAGTTGTACGAGCAGAAGGTTGTAGAGTCTGTACGCTCGAAGGTTAAGGTTACCGAGAAGGGTGTTTCGGCAGAGGAGTTTGCAGAGTTGGCAAAATCCCTTTAAGAAATACAACTTTTAGGTGCTGATAATAAGGAATAGACAAAAACTCTGCAAGTTGGCGCAAGACTTGCAGAGTTTTTAATCTTCACGAATAGGTAAAACAAATAAAGATATGAACGAATTTGAAAAGTTTGCCCACGGGCATTGTGGCATCTCATCGTTGCGACTGCACGATTATAAGGCGATACACTCCGCCTATATCAACCCGATGATTTTGGAGGAGCGACAACTCAATGTTACTCAGCTCGATGTATTCAGCCGTCTGATGATGGAGCGTATCCTCTTCCTTGGTGCGCCCGTAACAGACGATGTCGCCAACATCATTCAGGCACAACTCCTCTTCTTGGAGTCGGTAGACCCAATCAAAGATATACAGATATATATAAACACTCCGGGCGGTAGTGTCTCGGCAGGCTTGGGTATCTACGACACGATGCAACTCGTGAATTGCGATGTTGCAACCATCTGTACCGGTATGGCAGCTTCGATGGGTGCAGTGCTTTTGACAGCAGGAGCTGCGGGTAAGCGTCAGGCTCTACCCCACTCGCGCGTGATGATTCATCAGCCACTCGGCGGAGTGCAGGGACAAGCCTCTGATATCGAGATTACGGCTCGCGAGATTGCACGCACAAAGCGTGAGTTATACGAGATTTTGTCGGAACATTCGGGCAAGAGTGTTGCCGAGATTGAGCACGATGCAGACCGCGACTATTGGCTCTCGGCCGAGGAGGCCAAGGCTTATGGATTGATTGATAGTGTTCTCTCTAAACACACAAAATAGCGATGGCACAACGAGGAGGAAATAGCAAAAGTGGACAACGCCGCGAAGATTGTTGCTCGTTCTGCGGTCGCCGCCGCAATGAGGTCGATATAATGTTTCAGGGTGTCGATGGCTCGAATATCTGCGGAGCGTGTATCGAAGTAGGGCACAAATCTCTTACAGAGGCGGGATTAACAGTCGCATCACCAAAGGCGAAGCAAGCGCAAGGTGTATCGATGAACGATGTTCCGAAGCCAAAGGAGATAAAGGAGTTTTTAGATAAGTATGTTATCGGGCAAGACGAGGCGAAGCGCTCTATTGCCGTAGCGGTATACAACCACTACAAACGCCTTGCGGTGGCGCAAAACGATGAAGATGTCGAGTTGGACAAGTCGAACATTGTACTTGTAGGTCCTACGGGTACGGGAAAGACCTTGATTGCCCGCACTATTGCTCGTTTGTTGAAGGTGCCGTTCACGATTGTCGATGCTACGGTGCTGACTCAGGCGGGATATGTGGGCGAGGATGTTGAGAGTATCCTTTCGCGTCTGTTGCAGGCTGCGGACTACGACACGAAGGCTGCCGAACGAGGCATTGTCTTTATCGACGAGATAGACAAGATTGCCCGCAAGGGCGACAACCCAAGCATCACTCGCGATGTTTCGGGCGAGGGAGTGCAGCAGGCTCTCTTGAAGATTTTGGAGGGCACTGTCGTAAATGTTCCGCCGCAGGGTGGTCGCAAACACCCTGAGCAGGCATTTGTGCAGGTCAATACCAAAAATATTCTCTTTATCTGTGGTGGTGCATTTGACGGCATCGAGAAGCGCATTGCACAACGCTTGAATACTCGCGCTATGGGCTACGGCAGAGTTGATACCGAGAGCATCGACCGCGACAATCTGTTGAAGTATGTTCAGCCGCAGGATATTCGCTCCTTCGGACTTATCCCTGAATTGGTAGGTCGTCTACCCGTTTTGACGCACCTCGAACCACTCTCGCGCGAGGCTTTGCGAAACATCCTCACCGAGCCTAAAAACGCCATTGTCAGCCAATATAAGGCGATGTTGGCGATGGATGGCGTGGAGTTGGAGTTTACTGACGAGGCGTTGGAGTATATAGTAGACAAAGCTGTCGAGTTTAAACTCGGAGCACGAGGTTTGCGCTCCATCTGCGAGGCGGTGATGAAGGATTTGATGTACGAGGCTCCATCTTCGAATGATAAAAAGGCTGTTGTTACTCGCAACTATGCCGACGATAGAGTGAGCAAAGCGCCTATAACTCGCCTACATCAAGTAGGATAGAGAAAAAGCTATATTATTGTGCAAATAAAAAATCTGACAATGACAAATTGTCGGATTTTTTATTTATATTTGCAGTTGTATAAAACAATAGACTAATTTTTAAATTATTATAATAAGTTATGGCTACTGATTCAAAGTTAATTAAAGCAGCGGACAATGTTCGCATTTTGGCGGCCTCAATGGTCGAGAAGGCAAAGTCGGGACACCCGGGAGGTGCTATGGGCGGAGCTGATTTTGTCAGCGTACTCTTCGCGGAGTTTTTGCGCTATGACCCAGATAATATGCTATATCCATATCGTGATAGATTCTTCCTCGACCCAGGACATATGTCGCCAATGTTGTATTCGGTACTTTCGTTGGCTGGACACTACTCGATGGAGGATTTGCAGCAGTTCCGCCAGTGGGGCAGCATCACCCCAGGACACCCTGAGGTTGATATGTTGCGTGGTGTAGAGAACACCTCGGGCCCACTCGGACAGGGACACGCTATGGGACTTGGTGCTGCTATTGCAGAGCGCTTTATGGTTGCTCGTTTTGGCGAGTGGCAGGCTCACAAAACCTATATTTATATATCTGACGGTGCTGTTCAGGAGGAGGTATCGCAGGGTGTTGGTCGCATCGCCGGCAACCTCGGCTTGTCGAATATCATCATGTATTACGACTCGAACAATGTTCAGCTCTCGACCAAAGTTGATGAGGTTGATAAGGAGGATATTGCAGCGAAGTATCGCGCTTGGGGCTGGCAAGTATTGGAGGTTGATGGCCACAATGTTGCTCAAATTCGCGAGGCCTTGACCACCGCTAACGCTTCGACCGAAGCCCCTACACTTATCATCGGTCATACCATTATGGGTAAGGGCTTGGTAACCGCCGAGGGAGAGTCGTTCGAGGACAAAGTTTCGACTCACGGACAGCCAGTATCGGCTGCTGGTGCAAGCTTGGAGGCTACAATCAAAAACCTTGGTGGCGACGCCGAGAATCCATTCCAGATTTTCCCTGAGGTTGCAGAGTTGTTCGCAGCGCGCGCAGAGGCACTTCGTGCAGAGATGGTAGAGCGCAAGAGGGTTGAGACAGAGTGGCGTCAGGCAAATCCGGCTTTGGCTCTCAAACTCGATATGTTCCTTTCGGGCAAGTTGCCAGAGATTGACTATCGCTCGATTGGCATAAAGTCGGGCTCAGCTACTCGTGCTGCATCGGCTGCCGTATTGGGCGCATACGCTGAGCAGGTGGAGAATATGATTGTTGCATCGGCCGATTTGAGCAACTCGGACAAGACCGACGGCTTCTTGAAGAAGACTCACGCATTCAAGCGTGGCGACTTCTCAGGTAAGTTCTTCCAAGCAGGTGTTTCGGAGTTCACGATGGCGTGCGTAATGAATGGTATGGCACTGCACGGTGGTGTAATTCCTGCTTGCGGTACATTCTTCGTATTCTCGGACTATATGAAGCCAGTTGCTCGTCTCTCGGCTTTGATGGGCTTGCATGTGATATTTATCTGGACTCACGACTCATTCCGCGTGGGCGAGGATGGTCCAACCCACCAGCCAATTGAGCAGGAGGCACAAATCCGCCTTATGGAGCACCTCCACAACCACAAGGGCGAGCGTTCGATGGTTGTACTCCGCCCAGCAGATGCTGAGGAGACCGTTGCAGCTTGGAAGATTGCTCTCGAAGAGCATCGCCCAGTGGCACTCGTACTCTCGCGTCAAGATATCAAGTCGTTGCCAAGCCACACGGCTCGTATCGACGAGGCTATGCAGGCATACAAGGGAGCTTACACCGTTGTCGATTCGGCAAATCCTGAGGTTGTAATGGTCGCTTCGGGCTCGGAGGTTTCGACCTTGGTGGCAGGTGCAGAGTTGTTGATGCAGGAGGGTATCGCTGTTCGCGTAGTGAGCGTTCCGAGTGAGGGATTGTTCCGCGACCAACCAAAGTCGTATCAGGATAGCGTCTTGCCAGCAGGCGTAGTGCGCTACGGTATGACTTCGGGATTGCCTGTAACACTGCTCGGCTTGGTAGGCTCGATGGAGAATATTCACGGTCTTGACCACTTCGGACACTCAGCTCCATACAAGGTGCTCGATGCAGAGTTCGGCTACAATGGCGAGACTGTCTACAACGAAGTCAAGAAGTTGCTTGGCAAGTAAGAATATAACAAAAGAAGCTGCTACTTCGGAAGCAGCTTCTTTTCTAATAAAACAACCTAATAACACAAAACCTAATCTAATATGAAAAAACTACTATTTATTCTTAGCTTGGCGGCATTGGTGGGAATAGCATCCCCCGTAGATGCTGCACCGCGCGGAAAGGCAAAGGCTCGCGCAGAGGTATTGAAAAGAAATCAAGGTTACTACAAGGATGTATTTATGGATGGAGGAATATTTCTGACATCTCGCACAACACTCCCTGCCGCTGATTTCTTGGGTTTACAGTGGGAGTTCTTCATTGCTGGAAGAAAGAAAAAAGAGTTGACAAAGGTCGATACTCTTCTCCAAATTAAAACCTTCTGTGGTTGCGAAGAGGATACCAACGGCAAGTTGCTCTATCCAGATGGTGCGCCACGATACAGAATGATTTATGTCAATGGTGGTAGAGCTGGAAGTCACGGCAGGTCGATGACACCAGAGGGAAAGGCGCAGATGCGTAGATATGTTGCAGCAGGTGGTGGATATGTTGGTACCTGCGCAGGAGCTTATATCGCTTCGAGTGGAAGCGGAAAGAAGTTGCGATTTGCCAAAGAGTATTATGGCATGTGGCCTTACTGTGTCTATGGCACAAGACTCAGCAAGAGCAAGACCGATATGTCTGTTGAGCGCAAGAGTCCGCTGTTGCGCTATTTCGACTTCGGTGGAGATAAACGAGTGAATGATGTATTTCACAATGGAGGTTGCTACACCAAGGATGAGGACTTTAAGGCTATTCCCGGTGTTATCGAACCACTTACTCGCTATATCTTCACAAACACAAAGAAGGTGAAGATTGATGGACAGATTAGTGCTTGGGCATACAAGAAGGATAAGCAAACAGGTCGCGTCGTATCGTGTGGCTCACATCCTGAGGGCGTTAAGGAGGGCGAGCGTTTGGAGTATATGGCATCGATGATGCTCTACGCTATGGATGGCAATCCTGCGCCAAAGGTCAAGGGCGAGTTGAAGGCAGGCGAGGTACGCGAGATGAACAAACGCACCGAGGATAAAAATCCAGATTACACTCGTATCGGCGACAAGCAGTATCACCACTTCGAGTTGCAAGTGCCTAAGAAGTGTCAGCGTGCTATCGTAACACTCGAAGGCTACGAGGGCGAAAATAACTTCGACCTTGTACTTTGTGCCAAGAGGGGCGAACTTGCATTTACCGACAACGCTCAAAAGTCGGGTGACAATGGCACCAATAAACAGCTTACAATCGAGAAGCCAAAGGCTGGCAAGTGGTATGTGTCGGTACATTGCAAGACAACCGTAGAGACTAAGGTCGGCAAGTACGGCACCGAGTATAGTGGCCGCACCGATGTATTGAATGGCGTGCCATATAAGATTTCGGTGAAGTATGAGTAGACAACTAAAAGATTGTTGAATATGGATATTAATCAAGTAAAACAGGCGTTTGCCGACCACTTTGAGGGCAAGTGCGCAGTTTATGCGTCGCCGGGCCGTATCAATCTTATCGGTGAGCACACAGACTACAACGGAGGCTTCGTATTTCCGGGCGCTGTTGATTGCGGTATCGTGGCCGCTATTCTCCCAAATGGACTCGATAAGGTGCGTGCCTACTCTATCGATATGAACGAGTTGGCTGAGTTCGGTCTTAATGAGGAGGATGCTCCACAGCAAGGTTGGGCGAAGTATATCTTCGGTGTATGCCGCGAGATGGCGAAGTTAGGAGTCGAGGTTAAGGGCTTTGATTGCGCCTTCGCAGGTGATGTACCTCTCGGCGCAGGTATGTCCTCTTCGGCAGCGTTGGAGAGCACCTTCGCTTTCGCTCTGAATGAGCTATTTGCAGAGGGTAAGATTGACAAGTTCGCTTTGGCAAAGGTAGGACAGATGACCGAGCACCACTATGTTGGTGTTAATTGTGGTATTATGGACCAGTTCGCCTCGGTATTTGGCAAGAAGGGCAACCTTATGCGCCTCGACTGCCGTTCAATGGAGTTTGAGTACTTCCCATTCAACCCTGAGGGTTACAAGCTATTGCTGGTCAATTCGGTTGTTAAGCACGAGTTGGTCGATTCGCCATACAACAAGCGTCGCGAGTCGTGCGAGCGCGTAGCAAAGCACCTCGGCATTGAGACTTTGCGCGATGCAGAGTTCGAGGACTTGGAGCGCGTGAAGGGCGAAATCTCGGAGGAGGACTACAAGCGTGCCAAGTATGTTATCGGCGAGAAGCAGCGTGTACTCGATGTCTGCGATGCACTCATTAAGGGCGACTACGAGACCGTAGGTCAGCGTATGTACCAGACTCACTGGGGTATGTCGAAGGAGTACGAGGTATCGTGCGAGGAGTTGGACTTCTTGGCTGAGTTGGCAGAGAAGTGCGGCGTAACAGGTTCGCGTATTATGGGTGGCGGCTTCGGCGGTTGCACCATCAACCTCGTAAAGGAGGAGTTGTACGACAACTTCGTAGCTACGGCTAAGCGTGAGTTTGCTGCCAAGTATGGCCACGAGCCAAAGATTTACGATGTTGTGATTTCAGACGGAGCTCGCCGTTTGGAGTAGAAGCTAATAGATACAACAGATGGGGTTGTTCAACAAGGAGAGTTGGACAACCCTCTCTATTGCTATTATTGTCTCTTGTTTATCTTGCGGATTTGCCATACAAACAGTATGAAGGCCAACATAATAGATGCGCTATCGGCTATCGGCATAGATACCCAAACTCCATACGCTCCGAGAGTGCGTGGCAAGGTCCAAAGCAGTGGCAAGAGGAAGAGCAGTTGGCGAGTCAGCGACACAAAGATTGCCAACGGAGCCTTACCGATATATTGGAAGAATCCGCCCACCACAACCTGAAAACCTACAAGAGGGAACATCATCAATATAATGCGCATACCTTGTGCTGCTGCATCGACCATAAGCTGCTCATTGCCACCCTTCGAGGAGTCTACGAATGCTCTGGCAATAATCTCTGGAATGGACTGACCGAGGATAAAGCCGAGTGTTCCTATCGCCATACCGCAACCAATAGTCATAAATACAGCCTTGCGAACACGAGCAAAATTCTTTGCTCCGTAGTTGTAGCCAACTATCGGTTGCATTCCTTGGTTTAAGCCCTGTATAATCATAATAAAGAGCAGTGCTACACGATTGACAATGCCGTAGGCTCCGACATACAGGTCGGCTGCACCCTCCTCTCGTGTAACGATATCGTGCAAGCCCGTACCACCATAGCGGAGCATTGCCGTATTGACAAATGCAGCGACCATCGAGGCGCATATATTCATCAAAAATGGCGCAAGACCGATTGAGAGTATATTGCCGACAATCTTCCAATCGAAGTGGAACGCCTCACGCTTAAATCGCAAGAACGAACTCTTCGAGCAGAAGTGCGACAAGGCGATAAGGAATGCGACAAATTGCGAAATCACAGTGGCTGCCGCCGAGCCCTTAATACCCCAACCAAACTTGAAGATAAAGAGTGGATTGAGCATGAGATTTACCGCTACCGAGGTGAGCATTATCGCCATAGACTTGCGCGGATTGCCCGATGCACGAATCATATCGTTCATACCGAGGTAGAGGTGCATCGTAACATTTCCAATAAGGATAATCTGCATAAACTCCTTCGCATACTGCAAGGTCTCTACCGAAGCGCGACCTCCACTAAACAGCAGCAAAATCTCATCGAGGAAGGTGAGCATCAATGCCATTATCGTAAATCCGATAATAACATTCAAAATAACGGCATTACACAATGTCTTTTCGGCAGCCCTTTTGTTTCCCTCGCCGAGTCGTAACGATATGCGTGCGCCCGCACCTACACCTACCATTGCACCAAAGGCAGAGCCAATATTCATAATCGGCATCGTAATAGCCATACCTGCAATGGCGGCACCGCCCACGCCATGACCTACGAAGGCACTATCGATAAGGTGGTACAAAGACGATGAAGCCATTGCGATAATGGCAGGCGTGGCATAGTTGAATAACAACTTGCCGATATTGTCAGTACCAAGTGATAGTGTCACCGATTTTCCCATAGCAACTGCAAAGATACAAATTCTATCTCTATATTGAATTTTTATCTTATAAAATTATTATATTTGCATATATAAAATCGACTTTTGCGATATGAAAAAGGTCGTTATCGCCATAGATTCATTCAAAGGCTCACTCTCCTCGTACGAGGTAGCCGAGGCCTTCGAGCAAGGTTTTCGCTCTCACCACCCCACTTGCGATATCCGCAAGGTTACAATAGCTGATGGTGGCGAGGGTATGGTCGAGGCGTTAGTAGGTACACTCGGCGGAGTTTATATCCAAGTCAAGGTATCAAATCCACTACATCGCCCCATTGTAGCGCGCTATGGCATTATCGACAGCGGCAAGACGGCTGTTATCGAGATTGCCGCAGCAAGTGGATTGTCACTCTTGAAGGCGGAGGAGCGTAACCCTCTACAAACCTCAACATACGGCACTGGCGAGTTGATTGCTGATGCGATACGGCGCGGTTGTCGCAACTTCCTGATAGGCTTGGGTGGCAGTGCCACAAACGATGCAGGCACAGGGTTGTTTCGTGCCTTGGGCTATCGTTTTATTGCAGGCACGGGCGAGGAGCTAACGGGTGGTGGCGAAATTCTCGAACGAATTGTCGATATCGATGACCGTGGCGTTATGCCCGAACTTGCCGAGTGTAGGTTCAAGGTGGCGTGCGATGTAACAAATCGCCTCTTCGGTCTATTTGGTGCGGCCTACATCTTCGCACCACAGAAGGGAGCCGACAAGGAGATGGTTGAGCAACTCGATGATGGTCTGCGCAACTTCTCACGCGTGGTTGCGGGCTACAACGGCACGATGTTACCCTTGGTCGATGGCGCAGGTGCAGCAGGAGGTGTCGGCGGCGGTATGTTAGCCCTCGCAAATGCGCAGTTGGTGCGAGGTATAGATTTGGTGCTCGAAGCGATGCACTTTGACCGCATAATAGAAGGTAGCGACCTCGTCATCACAGGCGAGGGGCGCATCGACAGTCAAACCGTTATGGGAAAGGCTCCGAGTGGAGTATTGAAGGCAGCAACACGACAAGGTATCCCGACCATAGCTATCGGAGGTGGCATCGAGTGGTGTGAGGATTTACGCACAAGCGGCTTTGCGGCAATCGAGGCTGTTACACCCGAAGGTATGCCACTCGACGAGGCTATGCGCCCCGAAGTTGCCAAGGCTAACATACGGCTTACGGCCGAGCGTATAGCAAAAAGATATATCAACCAATAGTGGCGATAACAAGGTTGTCGCGCCTATCGAGATTGACCATAATTGGATGGCTGCCGAGAATTGTTGCAGTCAAAGTGGCATTTTCTGGGTTATAATTTGTAATCGAGATATCTCGCACAAGGTCGAGCTTGCCCTTTTTGTAATATTTGTATAGCGCCTCCTTTGCCGACCACAACTCGGCAAAGATGCCATATCGCTCCGCCATAGTCAGCTCCTCGACCGATAGATAACGACTTGCCACCTTGCGGAAGTCGCGCTCCACAGACTCTATATCCACAGCACAAGGCGCATCCGAAAGGAGAACGGCCACATACTCGCGACTATGCGACACACTTATATATCTGTTGGGATTATCAACTCTCGGAGCACCATAATCATCGTAGAAAATCCTTACATCCTCGCCCAACTCGCGACGAACGATAGCTCGCCAAGCCAGCACTTCACATCGACGACCGAGATTGGCGAACTGTTCGACAAAGGCGATATCCTCTGCCGCTGCTCCTGCAAGCAGAGCCTCCTCGGTGGCAATGCTCTCTACGATAAGGCGGCTACACATTGGCGTTGTTGCTCTTCACAATTATCTTTATCTTGTCGATGCGGTGTCCCTCCATCGACTCAACAATGAAGCGAATGCCGTGTGCCGACACCTCGTCACCCTTCTTCAAGAAGTTGCGATTTATTTCGAGTAACAATCCTGCGATGGTCTCGGCGCGCCCCTGCACATCCTCG
The DNA here is from genome assembly GCA_015059865.1 of Rikenellaceae bacterium. GTDB lineage: Bacteria > Bacteroidota > Bacteroidia > Bacteroidales > Rikenellaceae > Alistipes. The sequence goes on from SUZP01000016.1 coordinate 12,512, forward strand.
AAAATATCATCTTCGAGGTCGAGAACACGCACCACATCCACAATATGTGTCTTGCCATCAAAGAGATAGGTGTTTTCATTCAGACGACGATAGAACGACTCATCAATATCGCTCTCGTCAGAGATTTCGCCGACAACCTCTTCCAAGATATCCTCCAACGAGATAAGTCCCTGTGTTGCACCATACTCATCCACAACAATCGCCATATGGAACTTCTGTCGCTGGAAATCTTCAAGCACCGATGTAACCTTCTTGTGCATAGGCACAAAATATGGCTCGCGAATAAGTCGTTGCCAACCAAATTCGTCGCCCTTCGAGATATGCTCCAACAAATCCTTCACAAAGAGCACACCCTTGATATGGTCTAAATCTTCGTCGTATACAGGCAGGCGCGAATGTCCCGTTTCGGTAATCACCGCCTTAACTTCGGTAAAGGTCATCGTCTGTTCCACCGCCTTGATATCGATGCGTGGGCGCATAATATCCTCCACCTCGCGCGAAACGATACCCACAATACCCGACAAAATCTTCTGCTCCTCGCTCTCAGGCTCGGTGGTCATATCTACCGCATCAGCCAACTCCTCTATCGAGATATTATCACTTGTAGGGGTGGCAATCTTGCCCACACGACCACTTGTATTTACCAAGATATAGGAGAATGGATAGAACAACCAACGCATCAACACAAGGGGTTGTGCAAAGAGTAATGCCAACTTTACATTCGAGGTCTGCGCCACAATCTTAGGCAAAATCTCGCCGAACAACAACAGCAAGAATGTCACCAATACGCCCGTAAATAGGAACTCGACCGTAGCGTTGTGGAACTTAAACATCGTGTCGATGATTTTCGACGAACATATTACGATAGCAATATTTACCAAGTTATTGACAACCAATATAGTTGCCAATAATGAGTCACTATTTTTCAACAACTTCAACACACTCTCCGCAGCCATCGAGCCATTCTGCTTTATGGTGCGCAAATCGGATGGCAGGAGCGAAAAGAATGCCACCTCCGATGCCGACATCATACCCGACATCATCAATAACAGCACCGTAATTACGGTCAGTAATACCATCTCCGGCGGGAAACTCAAATACTCTATAAATCCCATCTTTTCTTATCTTGAATAGTTTAGAACAGTGCTGGCATATCTGCCTCATTGGCGGTCTCCTCCCTCTCTACCGCACCTCCTATTGGGCGCACCTTGGTAGTCGTTGTGAGTGTCACCCCGTGAGCGATATAGGCAGGTGTTCGTTTACACTCCTCAATCTCGGCAAAGTTGCGCGAAGGGCGAGCAATAGGCGTTGGAGCCGAACGATACTTCGGCAAGGATGGTCGCTCCTCTCGCTGCGTCTCTTGTTGTACCTCCTTCGGAGCCTCGGCTGCGCTCTCTTTTGGAGCTGTTTCAGCCATAACATCATCCTCCTCAGGAACATTCTTAATCACGATAGGTCTATTCAACCCCTCATCCTGAAAGCCCGTAGCCACAACCACAACCTCCATCTCGTCTTCTGCGAGGTTAGGCTTGATGCTCACACCCCAGATGATATTTGTAAGGCGAACATTTCCATTTTCATCCTCCGACTTGGCGTGGTGCTGCACTCGGTCGCGTACGCGATGCGCCTCGTTCAAGGTCAAACCCTCCGAACTCGACACCGAGATATTCACCAACACATTGCGCGAGCCACTAATCGAGACATTTCCAAAGAGTGGCGAGACCAAAATCTTGTCGATAACCTTGTCTGCCCTATCCTCGCCCGTCTCGACTGCAACGCCCATAATAGCACTACCACTACCTCGCATCACGGTACATACATCGGCAAAATCGACATTTACAAGGTTGGATTTGTGGGTGATAATCTCCGCTATACCCTTCGCCGCAAAGGCGACTACATCGTTTGCGCGGTCGAAGGCTGTTGTAGCTGGCAGATGGCCATATAGTTGGTTTATCGCATCATTGTTCAATACGATAATTGCATCGACATACTTGCGCAACTTCTCGACTCCCGACTGCGCCTGAGTCATACGAAGAGGGCCATCGTTGCGAGGAGGCATCGTCACAATCGCCACGGTTAATATCTCCATCTCGTGCGCCAACTCTGCAATTACGGGAGCAGCACCCGTACCTGTGCCACCACCCATACCTGCGGCGATGAACAACATCTCAGTACCTCTGGCGTGCAACAAGTCGCGCACCTTGTCGAGCGACGCCACGGCGCACTCAGCTCCACGCTCGGCCCTGTTGCCTGCTCCCAAGCCATCATTACCAAGCAATATTCTATTCTCTGGCGCAATATGCAACTTATCCAAATCATCTTGGTCGGTGTTGCACGCCACAAGGTTCACGCCCTCAATCTGCATCTGCCACATATGCTCGATGGCATTACCACCGGCACCTCCGACACCCATAGCCATAATGCGCGATGGTTGGCTCTTAATCGATGTTATATCGTTTAATATGCTGTAATTCTCCATATCAATCTCGTCTTATAATTGACAATGATTAAAGGTAATCGTTGTCGTTAGTGAACATATCATCAACCCAATGGCGAAAACGACTTGCCCAACCCATCTTCGGCCTCTTCTCTTCAACCCTCTTTGGCTGTTCCTCTTCGGGAGTGGTAGGTTTTCTCTCCTCAACCTCCTTTTCGGTCTCAATCTGCACCTCCACTTGTTCCTTCTTTGGCTCCACAGTCGGAACTTCAACCACTGTTTCAACTTCTGTTGTAGTGCTCTCTACCTTCTGCTCTGTCGGCTGTGGCACCTCTATCGTTGGTTGTGGCATCGAGAATATATCGTTACTATTCGATTTCTCGCCCTGTACAGAGGCCGGTTGCTCGCCCTCTCTCTGCACAACCTTCGGCGATGTCAAACATCCATTATGCTCAGCTCCATAGAGCAGCAAACTCACTGCCACCGACTGCGGATAGGCACTCACCAGCTCTTGCGATTCGTCGTCAATGCCATTCAACATCGTGCCCAAGCGCACCTCCTTCTGCAACTCGCGAGCAAAGACCATCTCTATATTCGAGAGGTAGGCCGAACCACCCGTAAGCACCACGCCACAAGGCACCTTAGTCGAGAACTTAGCAGCCTTCAACTCACGAGCCACAAAGTTCGCTATATCCTTCAATCGCTCCTCGGCAATCTCGGCTATATTACGCTGCAAGACCTGCTTCTTTGTGTGCCCCACAACACGAATAGGCACGGTAGCCTCCTCTGGCACTCCATCTGCAACCGCAGCACCATACTTTCGCTTGGTAGTCTCCACCTCACGCTTCGAGGTACGAAGGAAGTCGTAGAGGTCGTTATTTATGGAGGATGCACCGATAGGGAGCGAAGAGAAGTACCACAACTTATCCTCCTTTACTACCGACACATCTGTCAAGTCGCTACCAATATCTACAATCACGACACCCTCCTCGCGCTCCTCCTTGCTGAGAAGAGTACGAGGCAACAGAGTTGGATTGACACACAGGCCACTAAGTGCTATATCAGCACTATATAGAGCTCTGTTTACGCGGTCTATTTGCTGTTTGCCGACCATCACAAAGAGATATGTTGCCGACAACTTGCGACCAAAGGCACCCACAGGATTTTTGGTCTCCTGATGTTCGTCAATAGTGTAGCGAAGAGGTATGCGCTCCACTATCTCGTCGCCACCACTCGAAGTGACCATCTCGATACGACTATGCAACTCGCGCATCTCGGCATCCGTTACACAGCCCGACTTCTCGTTTATATCGACATAATCCTCATATCGCACACAGTAGACCGACCTGCCCGAAATTCCGACATAGGCCGAATTGAGCTGACGACCGAGTTCTCGCTCCAATGCACTCTTCGCCTTGGTGATAGCATTGCCCAATTCGAGATAGTTCACAATATCTCCATCCTTGACGCAACCATCCAACTCCTGCACCTCAACGCCGAGTATAGTGATATCACTCTTCCCCTCTTCGCGAGCACCTACCGCCATAACAATCTTCGAGGAGCCTATATCTATTCCAACTATATAATCCCTGTTATCCATATATCTACTCTGTGCAAATAACCTGTTTATCGTATCTTAAATCCACGCTCTTAAATCTCTCCCAACCAAAGCGAGAAAGTCCATTCTTGTAAAACTCTTGCAGCTTGTGCATCTTGACATCGCTATCAGCAAGCGTACCGAAGGTGATAACAAAATCGCCACTACGAGGTACCATCCTCAAACTTATCTCGCCCGTAGAGGTTGTGTCGGCAACAAATTGCACCACCTCTGCACCCCAAAAAGAGTCGTTGCATATCTCACTCACAAAGTTAATAAGATTGCCAAAATCCTCATACTTTCTCGCCAACTTTTTTTTGCGTTGCGCGATATCATATCGCCTTTGTTCGAGCTGTGCCATTCTCTTCTCTATGCGTTGTTGCTCCTCTTTACACTTTGCGATTTCGATATTTAAAGCCACATGGCGCTGCTCTTGACTCACCCTACTCTCCAAAAACTTGCGTTTCTTATCCTTACGCAGAGCTCCCTCTTGTGCCACAGCCTCGTCGTGCAACCTATCCAAATCGGCATAATCCTCACCAAGCTTCGCAAGGCGTCTATCCTCCTTCGCCACCAACGAGTCGTAGCAACCCTTTACGCTACCTCTACCCTTTGTCACAAACAGAGGCGCATATACCCCCGTAACCACGGCTGTATAGTAGGCTGCACCCTGCGGAGATGAGAAGGTATCTCCATCGCTCGTAACATACGAATTTAACCCTCCACACAACAGTCGCGCCACAGGTTTATGTTGCTTTATATCGACATACATATCGCCAGCGTATGTAACATATACATCGGCCTCGCGCACAAAGCCTTTGCGGAGAATATAGTTCGAGAGCTTCACAGCATCCACACTATCTACACTCTTACCCACCATATCGAGCCCCTTGCGTTTCAGCTGGTTGGCTATCTGCGCTGAGGAGGCAAATTGTCGAGTCTCTGTGCTGTCGGCTATTGAGACAACCATTCGCGTAACCCTCTGCTCGGCACGATGTGCTTGCGCAAGATGCGAGGCATAGCAGATGTAGGCACAGATAACTCCGCACCCAATCAAAAAGCCCAATATTCTCAACAACTTACGCCACATACAATGCAAAATTCAAAATGCAGAATTAAAAATTAAAAATTAGTTTTCCGCTTTCCGCTTTAATCCCACTGCGTGGGCTTTTCACTGCTCCGTCTCGGCATAGTCTGCAAGCAGCCTCTGCTCTCGACTTAATCGCAGCGGTCCGTTTTCCGTTTAATGGTCTGTGATAGCGCCTCACAGCAAGCGTCAATGTTGCCTGCTCCGAAAGATACTACAACATCAGTATCCATCTTGCCAATCGTCTGCGCCAACTCCTCGCGCTCGACTATTCGACAAGGTTTTACGACGAGATTTGCGATTATCTCGGTTGTAATGCCCTCGATAGGCAACTCTCGCGCAGGATATATCGGCAACAGCACCACCTCGTCAGCCTCGTTCAACGCCTCGGCGAACTCCTTGTATAGGTCGCGCGTACGAGTGTAGAGGTGCGGCTGGAAAATCGCCGTAACCTTACGCTCAGGGAACATCTGCTTTACCGAAGTAATCGTAGCCGCCAACTCGCGCGGATGGTGAGCGTAGTCATCCATATATACCCCCTTTGGCGTATTGACATAGAATTCAAATCTACGCTTCACACCCGAAAAGTCGCGCAAAGCCTTGCGCAAAGCATCGTGGTCTTTGATATCGCGCTCCACAGCCCACAGCAGAGCCACCGCAGCCACCGAATTTTCGATATTCACCCAGCCCGGAATACCGAGCGAGCAACCTTCGACAACCCCCGTAGGTGTTACAATATCGTAGCGATAGTATCCGCCCTCCAACAGCTCCACATTACGAGCGTAGAAGTCGCACTCCTCATTATAGGAGTAGCGATAGACCGAAATTCTATCATTCGTAATCGCCACATCGACACCTTTTTTGATAATCAATGAGCCACCCTCCTTAATCTGTGCGATAAATTGCGAGAACGCCTCCTTGACCTTTTCGTGCGTGCCATATATATCGAGGTGGTCGGCATCTGCCGAAGTTACCACCGCAGCATCGGGATAGAGTTGCAGGAACGAACGGTCGAACTCATCTGCCTCAACCACAAACCTATCGCCCTCGCCCAGCACCAAGTTCGAGCCGAAATTCTTGGATATGCCACCCAAGAAGGCTGAGCCCTCGCCCGACACAGCGTAGTTCAGCCACGCAGTCAAGGTCGAGGTCGAGGTCTTGCCGTGCGTACCTGCTACCGCCTGCACATACTTACCTTGCGACAACAAGCCAAGCACCTGCGAGCGCTTCTTAATCTCGAAGCCTTCGGCGCGGAACATCGCCTGCTCAGCGTGGTCGGCAGGAATTGCAGGGGTGTAGATTACTACCGTATGCTCCTTATCGAGAAATGCCTCCGGGATAAGTTTTACATCATCTTCATAATGCACCAACGCCCCCTCTGCCTCTAATTTGCGTGTGAGGTCGGTTGCGGTGCGGTCGTAGCCTGCCACCTGCCACCCCTCGTGCAAGAAGTAGCGAGCCAAGGCACTCATACCAATACCTCCGATACCAAGAAAATAGACCCTTGATTTTGTCATTTCCGCTACGGCTTAATCTGTTTTAAAATTTCATCTGCCACGCGCTCCGCTGCATCGGGCGTAGCCAACTTCGCGATATTCTTCGACAATTTCGCCAACAACGGCTCGTCGGCTACCATCTTCAACGCGGTAGCAATACCACAATCGACAGCCTCAGCATCGCTAACCATCATCGCAGCATTCTTATCCACCAAGGCGCGAGCATTCTTGGTTTGATGGTCTTCCGCCACATTTGGCGAAGGAACAAAGAGTGTCGGTTTCGCAGCCAAGCACAACTCCGACACCGTGCAGGCGCCACTGCGCGAGATGACCACATCGGCAATCTCGTAGGCAAAGTCCATACGGTCGATAAATGGCACAAGCGAGATGTTTTTCGTTGGATAGTGCGCAAAAAACTCGCGCATCTCCTTCTCATAGAATCTTCCCGTCTGCCAAACAACTTGCACGGGAGCCTCACCACCAAGCGTCACAATCCACGACTTCATCATATTGTTCAAGGTGCGCGTACCGAGCGAGCCACCCACAACCAAAATCGTTGGCAACCCCTCCTTTAATCCATAGTGAGCAAAGGCCTCTTTACGGTCGATATCGCCCTTGCCGAAGGCACTACGCAGAGGATTTCCCGTCAAGACAATCTTCGCCTTATCGAAAAATCGCTCCATACCCTCGTATGCAACGCACACCTTCTTGGCACGACCACAGACAATCTTATTGACCAAGCCTGCGTAGGAGTTCTGCTCCTGAATAATGGTCGGCACACCCATACGCTGAGCCACAAAGACTATCGGTGCGCTGGCATAGCCACCGAAGCCAGCCACAACATCGGGCTTAAACTCTTTGATAATACGGCGAGCCTGATTTAGGCTGCGCAACAAGTAGTATGGCAACGCAAAGTTCTTCCAAGTGAAGTGGCGTTGTAAGCCGACAATAGTCAATCCCTTGATATTGTATCCCAACTTCGGGATTAGCGACATCTCCATTTTGCCCTCTGCCCCTACAAACAGAATTTCAACATCATCGCCCAAGCGTTTTTTCAACGCCTCGGCAACCGACACTGCTGGGTAGATATGGCCTCCCGTACCACCTCCTGAAAGAATTACTCTCTTCATATTTTTAGCCGTTTTTAGACAACACTCCTAATGAACTACAAATTTATGGATTATTCTGCGAACTACAAAAGAAAAGCGCAGTGAAATTTATTTCACTACGCTATTTTTATCAATGTAGAAAAATTCTACTTCAAGTTCTCGTTCAAGAGTGCCGCCAAACGGCAGGTAGCTTTAATCATCTGTTCGTAAGATACCGGCTCTCTCCATTTGTGAAATCCGTATGGCACCACCGCATTAGGCTTGTAGGTTTCAAGGTAGTGTGCTGCCATCTTACCACTCTCGGCAACCCACTCATTAAGTGAGCCCTTAGCGTATTTATCGAAATCTTTGCCAAGGTAGATTCTTATATCCTCTGCCCAATAGTTAGCCGTGAAGTAGCCATAACCGCCATCAAAACGATTCCAAGTTTTTGTCCAACGAATAGGCTTTTTACCGAGAGTCTCTGCCATCTTTCCATAATCACCCTCCGGTACACGATACTTGAAGTCTTTCTGCGAATGCGAAATACCATCAATACGAACTCGCGAAAGGTTGTGCATATCACACATAAGGTTAATCACCGTACGCAAGGCCAATGTAACCTCCGCCTTTGAGTGCGACTTGTGGTTGCTAATAACAGCCAACGCCTCCTGAGTAGCTTTGTAGGCATCCTTACCCTTCACTCTCTTTGGTTGGAAGTTCTCGTCAAGGTGGAGATAATGAACCTCGGCAGCTCTTCTGCGAGCCCTCTTATCCATCGTCTTTGCCTGCTCCTTCTCGACAGCGTAGAGATATTGAACATCATCCGCAAAGTTCTTTCCCAAGTATTTCTTAACCAATTTTTTAGCACTCGTAGTAAGATGTTCGTTGGCAACAATCATAACTGCCTCATCCACTCGTTTCGACCAAGCATTTGCGACCGATATGGTCATCACAAATGCTAACAATAAAAATATCTTCTTCATAATATATCGCCCTCACTATTTACTTTACTGGAATATTTCCATCCGAGAAGATAGTATTCAGCACATGCGCCAAACGATAAGCCGCTTGCAGCGCCATCTCGTCAGCCAATTTCGTAACCTCCTTCTTCTGCTTCTTGGTCATTTTTGCAATATCGGTACCCTTCGGACATAACGCACGACCTTGATGTCCGCCCTTGACAATATCGCGCCCCCAATCGGTGAGCGAGCCACTCTGCCAAGCCTTAGCCTGTCTCTTCGACACCTTGTCTAAGCGTTTGTAGTAGTCTTCGTTTGTCCAACCCTTACGACCTCGTGATAACGAGCCATCCCAGAAGCCGTGATATCCGACTTTCTCACCATTGTTATAGATATGCGAGTACTTATACTGTGGAATCTTAGCACGAGCAAAGCGGACATGCGATGGGCAGTGCATATCTGGCACATAGTGCACCATATTTATAAGTCGCTGACGCACAACCGAATCGGGCAGATTTTTATACCTACCATCACCCAACTCGGCAAGTGCAAGGCGAAGATGTCCCATAACACGCCCCTTTGGATTTCCACCCTTGGTAATAAGGAGCCCTTTGCCATCAGCGGTTGCCATAGCCGAATGTGGACTATTTACCTTTTTGAACTGCTCCATCGGACGCCAATAGTCCATCCACGAAGCGTAGTAGGCAAGCGTATGGCGAAGGTAATAGCGGCACTTCTCCTTAGCTTCGGGGGTAAGGTGTTGCTCAGCGATATAGACAATATTGCCATGAGCTATACCATTCCACGCCTTTGCACTATGCACTCCAAAGAGAGCAACAATTGCAAATAATATAAACGATAACTTCTTCATAACCACTTATTCTTGATGATTTATAAAATCCATACAGTATAGCACTATTTCGCAGCACTATTGAGCAATACCGCCAAGCGATAGCCCGCGCGAGCCATCATCTCACAATTCAAATCTTCCAACTCATTGCGCTCGCGTCGAGTCATCTCATACTCCGGGTTGATGCGCGCATAGAGACCATTGGCTACTCCACCAATCTCCGATGCCCAATCGTTCAACGAGCCCTTCGAAAACTCGGCGCGCTTACTACCGAGGCTCAACTCCAAATCCTCTGCCCACAAACTGCCTGAAAAGCCTGTATGCCAATTTGAATAGGCATCCCAAAACTTCGCCCACGAGATTTTAGCAGTAGCCTTACGCTTACCAACATCACCCTTGTACCAAGTGAACTTAAAGTCGAGAGACGAATGAGGTACGCCCTCGATGCGAACATTCGACAGGTTGTGGATATCGCACATCAGGTTGATAACAGTACGCAATGCAGTAGCAACCACCTCTTTCGATTGCGACTTGTGATTGCGAACAACTTGCATCGCACTCTCTATCTCCACCAAAGCATTGTTACCTTCAACCTTTGCAGGCTGCAAATTCTTATCGAGATGGAGATAGTGGATACTCTTGGTGTACGATGCTGCATTTCGCTCTTCAAGGTCATAGAGATAGTGAACATCGTCAAGATATGAGTCGCCCAAATATTTATTGAGCATAGCCTTAGCCTCGGCTGTAAGGTGCTTCTCGGCTAACAACACTACACCCTCGTCAGCTCTTCTATTCCACGCATTTGCCACCGAGATACTCAGTGCCAATGCAACAATCAAAAATAGCTTCTTCATATTATCAAATCTCCATCATCTATTTAAAAATCTCGTTCAATACATAAGCCAAACGATAGGCAGCCTTAACAACCTGACCATCAGCCACAGCCCATACAGCCTTCTGCTCCTTCTTGGTCAGCTCGGCAACATCCTTGTCCTTTGTTGTAATTGCCAAAGCCTTGTGGGCCTGCTTAACACAATCCTTTCCCCAAGTGTTAATCTTGCCATCCTTAATAATCTTCCTTTTCACAGCTTTTGGCTTCATCTTATCGACATAAGCAGCATACTCCTCGTATGTCCAGCCCTCGCGATTGAATGCAGGCGATGCATCCCAAAACTTATGACGGCTAAACTTCTTGCCATTCTTGCGGAGATTGTATTTATACTCTGGAAAATCCTTTTTCGAAAAAGAGACATGCACAGGACAGTGCATATCAGGCAAGGCGTGAATGATAAGCAAGAGATTGTAACGCACGAGCGAGTCGGACATATTCTTGTACTTGCCATTGCTCAACTTCTTAATAGAGCGCGAGGCCAAACCTGCCGCCCCACCCTTGCGCGACTTCCAGTTGATACCACCATCTGCCGTAGCTGTAAACGAGTGCAGACTATTGGTGTATTGGTATGGTGGCACCGCACGCCAATGGTCCATCCACGACGCATGCCACGAGAGCGTATGTTGAAGATAACGACGACACTCGGCCTTTGCCTTTGGATTCAGGTGCTGCTCTGCAATGTAGTTGATAGCTCCATGGCCAAAACCACTCCAAGCCTTTGCACTCTGCACTCCCAAAATTGCGACGAGCGCAAGAGCTATAAATAAAGATTTGTTCTTCATAGATTAATAGATTAGTAATTTCTTTATGTATTAAACACCTATTTTATTGCATCGTTCAAGAGTGCAGCCAAACGACAAGCTGCCTTGACATACAATTCGTAATTAACAACCTCCATACTCTTAAATTCCATATACGGAACACGAGCATCGGGTTTGCAAAATTCGAGATAATAGGCTGCAATAGTTCCAACCTCAGTAGCCCAATCCTCCAATGTTCCTTTCGAGTAATCGGCATACTTATCGCCAATAAAGATCTCCATATCTTCAGCCCAATACTTAGGCGAGAATAGAGGGAATCCACCATCGAATTTCTGCCAAGAAGTTCTCCATTTATGCGTCTTAGTCAACACACTCTTAGGCCCCCACTCGCGCACCTGTGTTGTGTAGGAGAATGGCTTGTATGAGTGTGGATAACCATCGAGGCGAACTTTCGCAACACTATGGAAATCGCAAATCAGATTGATAACTACGCGCAACGCCGTTCTAACCTCCTCTTTCGAGTGACTTTTATGGTTGCGCACAACCTCCAAACTATTGTTTATTGCCTTGTATGAATCCTCTCCCTTTACCTTCTTTGGACATAGGTTTTTATCGAGATGAAGGTCGTGAATATTGCGCGCCCCCTTCTTGAGTTTCTTCTGCTTCGCCAACTCTTTCTCTGTATCGTAGAGATAGTGAACATCATCCGAATAGTCGCTACCTAAATATTTCTTTACCAGCTTTTTAGCCTTATGAGAGAGATGTTTTGACGCTACAATCACAACCGCCTCATCACACTGACGATGCCACGCATTAGCAACAAAAACAGATATAAGAAGAACAAATAACATTGACACTCTTTTCATAACAATCCCTCCTTTCTAATAACTAAAGATTGTATTCAGCACGTGCGCCAAACGATACGCCGCCATCATTGCCATTTTGTCGGACAAATCACGCGCTGCTATCATCTGCTCCTCACTCATTTCGGCAATATCGTTTACCCCTTCGAGCATCTTATAGCCGAGATGTCCAGCCTCGGCAAGGTCACGCCCCCAATCCTCGAGCGTGCCACTCTGCCAAGCCGCTGCCTGCTTGCGCGAAATCTTATCAACATTCTTAGCGTAGTCCTCTAACTTCCAACCCTTTCGACCATAGGCTGGCACCCAATCCCAAAAACCGTGAAATGTGTTTTTCTTGCCATTTATCACCACTTGGCGATTGTTCACATAGTGAGGATAGAGGTGCTCCGGATAATTGATGTGCGAAGGGCAATGCATATCGGCAACGTAATGCACCATATTTACAAGTCGCTGACGCACAAGCGAATCGGGCTGATTCTTATACTTACCCTCGCCCAACTCTGCCAAGGCATCGCGCAGATAACCCATACACTCACCCGGTGTCACGCCATAAGGTTTGCCATACTCGTCAAATGCCATATCGATGTTCTTACCATCAGCCTTAATCATCACCGAATGGCGAGCATTCACCGACTTGAACACATCTGCACCTTTCCAATAATCCATCCACGAAGCGTAATACGGAAGCGTATGTTTGAGGTAGTGACGACACATCTTCTTCGCCTTTGGCGTGAGGTGCTGCTCGGCAACATAGACCGAGCCTGCGTGGCAGAAACCACTCCAAGCCTTTGCACTCTGCACTCCCAAAATTGCGACGAGCGCAAGAGCTATAAATAAAGATTTGTTCTTCATAGATTAATAGATTAGTAATTTCTTTATGTATTAAACACCTATTTTATTGCATCGTTCAAGAGTGCAGCCAGACGGCAACTCGCCTTGACAATCAGGTCGTAATTGACAGGCTCCATATATTTGTTATCGAGGCACGACACCACTGCATCCGGCTGATATATGGCGAGATAGCGTGCTGCCAATGCACCATTATCGGCTGCCCAATCTTTGAGTGTACCCTTGCTATACTCGGCAAATCTATCACCCAAGTAGAGTGTTATATCATAAGCTCTCCACTCGCCCGAAAAACCACGAGGATAACCTCCATAGTTTTTACCCATCTTGGACCACTTTGCAACTTCGAGTCTATCCCTCTTCTTGCCAACCTCGGTTGGATGGAACTTATAAGAGAAGTCGCGCTGCGAGTGCGGAATATTATCAATACGGACATTTGGAAGGTGATGAATATCCACCATCAAGCATATCACCGTACGCAAAGCTCTGGTAACCTCAGCCTTTGAATACGACTTGTAGTTGCGAACAACCTCCATAGCCTTTTCGATTGCGGCATAGGCATCGTTCTCGCCTACGCTCTTAGGCTGAAAATCTTTGTCGAGGTGTAGATAGTGAATCTCCTTAGTATGCGGAATAGCCTGCTTACCCTCTTTGGTATATAGGTATCGAATATCATCCTCAAAGGTCTTACCCAAGTGTTTCTTAACAAACTTCTGCGCCTTAGGATTTATATTTCGTGTTGCTACAATCACAGCAGCTTCCTCAGCACTTCTTGCCCACGCATTTGCTGTAAGTACGCTCAATACAAGAGCTGAAAACATTAATATCTTCTTCATATTCTGTTACTTCTTATCGTTAGACACGGGAATATTCTTATCTGCAAATATAGTGTTAATCACATGAGCGAGGCGATAAGCACCCATTACAGCCGCATCGAACACCACCTCGCGAACAGCCTCCACCTGCTCCTCAGGCATAGTGGCTACATCCGTACCCTTTGGTACTACCTCGCGAGAGCGTTGAGCCAACTTGACAATATCGCGCCCCCAATCTTCGAGCGAGCCACTCTGTATCTCGGCAGCCTTCTTTTTCGACACTCTATCAACCATAGCCGCAATCTCCTCGTACTGTAACTTTATACGGCCTTCTCTACCCAACGAATGGTCCCAAAAGCGATGATAACCAAGCTTCTTACCCTTGTCGTAGAGTCGGTGCGACCTCTGCGATGGGTGTACCGATGCAGGGAAATTGATATGCGATGGACAGTGCATATCGGGCACATAGTGCGCCATATTGATAAGTCGCTGACGAACAACCGAATCGGGCAGATTTTTATACTTGCCATCGCCCAACTCTGCGAGAGCGTTTACAAGGTGTCCCATAACACCACCTGCAGGGTCGCCACTCTGAAAATCGAGATTTACACCATCAGGCATTGCCATACCTGCATGGCTTTTATTTACAACTTCGAACCTCTCCAAACGCCAAGCATCCATCCACGATGCGTAGTGAGAAAGGGTATGTCTGAGATAATAACGGCACTTCTCCTTAGCCTCAGGAGTTAGATGTTGCTCTGCCATATAGGCGATAGAGCCGTGCGCAAAGTTATGCCACGCCTTTGCACTCTGCACGCTCAAAATAGCCACAAGCATCGTGAGTGCCATAAAAAATTTTCTCTTCATAACTAATATAAATTTGGTAAATACATATTCTCCGCAGAGTTTTATTCTTTATCTTACTCTCTATTCTTCGAGTCAATACAGATGGTTACGGGTCCATCATTCACCAACGACACCAACATCTCGGCCCCAAACTCGCCATGCTCAACCTCCTCGCCCAGCACCTCCGAGAGAGTTTTCAAAAACTTCTCGTACATAGGGCGCGACACTGTCTCCTTTGCCGAGCGAATATAGGATGGGCGATTACCCTTCTTGATCGAGGCAAAGAGTGTAAATTGGCTAATCACAATCGCGCGACCACCCACCTGCTTGATATCACAATTCATCACGCCATTCTCGTCATCGAAGATGCGCAAACGCGACACCTTGCCGCACAACCAATCTATATCCTCCTGCGTATCAGCATCTTCGATGCCGAGCAAAATAGCTAAACCCTTGTCTATTTTGCCTATTATGTTGCCCTCGACCTCGACACTGCAACGCTTTACCCTTTGTATTACGATACGCATAAGTCTAAAAAGTTAAAAAATAAAAAGTAAAAATTTATGTTTTTGCCACTCTTTCAAAATCGTCAATGGTTAGGTTAAATTTGGCTTTTAGCCATTGACCATTAGCCATTAGCTAAATACAAATTTCTATTTTACTACAAGGTATTGTTGTTATCTGCAAAGAATCGCCATAGATTATCATCTGTCGGCACGGGAGCGACAATCTCCACCAACTCCTTGCGCACCGGGTGCATAAACGACAACGAGCGCGAATGGAGCGATATGCCGCCATTCGGATTGGAGCGTTTCGCACCATACTTCAAGTCGCCCTTTATCGGGCAACCCATTTTCGAGAGCTGACAACGGATTTGATGATGACGACCTGTCAAAAGTTCCACATCAAGCAGCGTATAGCGGTCGCTACAACCAATCATCTCGTAGTTCAGGCGCGCCTCCTTAGCCTCAGCACGCGGCTTGTCGTAGGCGTGAGAGCGATTGGTCTTGCCATCACGCAAGATATAGTGGCGCAGGCTACCCTGCTCCGCAGCAGGTCGAGCCTCGACAATTGCCCAATAGTGTTTTCGGATTTCGCCCTTGCGAATCATCTCATTCAGGCGCACAAGGGCCTTCGAGGTCTTGGCAAACAGCACCGCACCGCTTACAGGGCGGTCGATGCGATGCACCACGCCGAGAAAGACATCCCCCGGCTTATGGTCGCGAACCTTCAAGAAGGCTTTGAGATAGTTTTCGAGCGCATCATCGCTCGTCTTATCGGGTTGCACGAGGTCACCCACCCGCTTATTCACAACAAGCAGGTGGTTATCCTCATAAAGTATATCGTTTGGGTTAAACATAGTGAGTAGTTAGCAGTGAGTAGTGAGTAATGAGTAGTTAAAGTTGAAAGGTAAATGGAAGCAATAATTTTGCGCTTTCGACAATTGAAGCCGAGCCGTTACCACTCATAATAACCCGTATCGGTGAGCCTTGTCGGCGTTCAACATCGAGAATAACCTGACGGCAGCCGCCACAAGGATAGCACTCACGCTCCGAAGGGTTCGAGGCTATCGCCAACGCCTCAACGGGGTCATCGGCATAGTTCGCCTCAACATAGTACAATAACGAGCGCTCGGCGCACAAACCCGAAGGAAAGACCTCGCTCTCGGAGTTTGCGCCATGCAAAACCTTGCCACTACGCAGGCGCACCGCAGCGCCCACCTTGAAACCCGAATACTTGGCGTATGCCAACTCCGTTGCTCGTTGTGCCTCGGCGATAAGCTCGCGGTCAGCAGCAGGCAAATCATCAATATGCTCAGCTTTGATGTAGTTCAATTTCAGACTCTGTTCCATATCGGTTAGGTTTTGATTGTTTTGCAAATATAATCATTTCCCACGCAAAAATCGAACTAAATAGTATAAAAATACTATTTTTGCACAAAAATAGAGCGAAAAATGTACCCTTGGGGAGATGATAGACGATACAACAGTTACGCGGCATACTTCCGCCGACACTTCGGCGAGCGCGTACAGAAAGTTGCGATAAATGCTGGTTTTTCCTGCCCAAATCGCGATGGAAAAGTGGGCTTTGGGGGTTGCACTTTTTGCAACAACGAGGCCTTCACACCCTCCTACTGTCAGCCCTCAAAAAGCATCACGCAACAGATTGAAGAGGGCATCGAATTTCACCGCCGCCGCTATCGCACAGCATCGCGTTATCTCGCTTATTTTCAATCGTTTTCAAACACATACGCACCACTCGAAGTATTGCGCAAACGCTACCTCGAAGCACTCTCGCACCCTGAGGTTGTGGGGGTAGTTGTAGGCACTCGCCCCGACTGCGTAAACGAGGAGATTTTGGACTTCTTTGCCGAGTTGGCAAAGGAGTATTATGTAACGATTGAGTACGGCATCGAATCGACCTATGACGACACCCTCCGCGCCATCAATCGCGGACACGATTTCGAGTGCGCACGCCGAGCCGTAGAGATGACTGCCGAGCGAGGAATTGCGGTGGGTGCACACTTTGTTTTGGGATTACCTGGCGAAACAGACGAGATGATTTTGGAACAGGTGGAACGCATTAACGCTCTGCCACTTACAACGATAAAATTTCATCAGTTGCAGGTCTTCAAAGGCACTGCAATGGAGCGCGAATATGATGAGTACCCTGAGCATTTTCGCTTTTGGGAGTTGGAGGAGTATCTCGACCTTTTTGTGGAGATTTTGCGCCGTCTGCGCCCCGATATTGTGGTCGAGCGATTTGCCAGCGAAGCACCTCCGCGCTATCACTATGGGCGCAATTGGGGCTTGGTGCGCAACGAAACCTTGTGGAATATGCTCGAAAAACGCCTCACCGAGCGCAACGCTTGGCAAGGCGAACTAATGTAAAACTTTTAGTCAAAAGTTTTCAAATTGACAATTGACGAATTGACAATTGACGAATTAAAGGTATGTTATTTTATATATTCCTCCCCTAAGCTAGGGGAGGTGCCCAACGGGCGGTGGGGTATAATATTCTATTTTCTACAACACTAAACTATATAATTCCGCTATTTTATGCTCCCTCAAAAACAACCCTCCGCAGAGTTTTCTGCGGAGGGTGAACGTTTATGATTAAAAGTTAAAAATTATAAGGATATATATAATCTTCGTATTTATACCAATTCCATTCTCTGGCTTGACCATTAGCCCAATTAACCATTCCGGTGTAAGTACTATATGAACTTCGTGGAACATATATAGTCAAACCTGAATTAAAAGGTATTGCACTTTCATTTCCATCTACGGTAATTTCTACCCATATCGCTGGTGGAGATGATGGCATACAATATATTGTTTTCAAGTTGCGACACCCATAGAATACTTTATAAGAAATATATGTTACTCCACTTCCTATGGTTGCCACCTGCAATGATGTACAGCCGTCAAATGTGCTACCATTGATTTTGGAAACCTTATTTGGAATCACCACACTTGTCAGCGAGGTGCAATCTCGGAATGCAGAATATCCAATCGAAGTTACACTATTTGGGATTACAACATTTCTTAGTGAGCTGCAACCGAAGAATACATTATCTTTAATTGATGTAACCTTATTAGGAATTGACACGCTTATTAGCGAAGTGCAATTAGAAAATGTGCCTTCTCCAATCGAAGTGATGTTATCAGGAAGTGAAACACTTGTCAGTGAGGTGCATTTTTGGAACGCATAATTTCCAATCGAAGTTACGCTATTAGGAATTGTAATACTTGCCAGCGAGGTGCAATCGTAGAATGTATATTTTCCAATCGAAATAACACCGTTGCCAATTGTAACACTTGTCAGTGAGGTACATTTTTGGAACGCATAATTTCCAATCGAAGTTACACTATTAGGAATTGTCATACTTGCCAGCGAGGTGCAATTTTGGAATGCTTGATTCCCAATCGAAGTAACGCTATCGGGCATTGTAATACTTGTCAGCGAGGTGCAATTAGAGAATGTGGCGCTTGCAATCGAAGTAACGCTATCGGGCATTGTAATACTTGCCAGCGAGGTGCAATTATAGAATGCGTTAGATCCAATCGCAGAAACGCTATCGGGAATTCTCATGCTTTTTAGCGAAGCACAATTTGAGAAGGCATAACCTCCAATTGAAGACAGTTCACCGTCAAATATCATTCTACCCTTGCCATTTTCATATGTGTTTGACAGAAGTGTAACACTAAAATTCTCAGTATTCGGAGTAATAATATTACCATCGGTGGTTGTATAGGTTATCTCGTTTGGTGCAAGTGGCTCATTGCCCACAATCCAACTCTTGTACTCTTCACGCCAATTGCAACTACAATAGTCCACAAATGCCTCATCGGGAACATAAATTTTTGGGTTCTTAGTGCTGTCGGGATTTATGTAGAATGCAGATTCGCTCAATGTTGGAGGTGTAGTCGATAAAAATTCCACACGAGACAACGCTTCGCAACCATAGAATACATTTGCTCCAACGGAAGTTACTTTTTTGCCAAAAGTAATATCAGTTAACCCTATGCACGACATAAATACACAATCTTCAACGGTTGTTACACTATCCGGAATGGTTATGCTTGCAAGTTTATCGCAGTACTCAAATAATCCTTCGGGCAAAGTTGTAACGCCATTAGGAATATTTACGCTTGTAAGATTATAGCAATTGTCAAAGGCGTACCAATCAAATTCGGTTACGCTATCAGGAATAACAATGCTCGTAAGTGTATCGTTATATGCAAATGGACTGCCAAAATAGGTTACAGGAGCATCGAAAACAACCACGCCACTACCGGTTGCCGCATCAAATTTGTTAGCGATAATATTTGCGCCAAAATCCTCCTTATCGCAGGATAACTCAATTTTTCCGGTTGCGGTATAGTAGATTTTCCAGGTCTCAGGAACCTCCGGAATCACCTCCTCCACTTCGACAGCTGACATCGGTGTAATTTTATTGCGAGAGATTACAATGTTTCTCTCTGTCGAAAACTCTGCTGCTGATGTCGTTATGGTAAAGCCTTTTGTAAAGGTGGTTGGAGGTAAAGCGATAATAAAAGACTTGGCATTTTGTGCGTCAAGAGCCACTCCGCTTCCAATATTCAACACAATCTCGTTTGTTGCCGCTGAAAGCATAGTGGTTTTTGGCTCGGCATCGCCTTTATAGGATACTATTCCTGCGCCGGCAATACGCTCATTATTGTTTCCACGCAATCTTATCTCGCTAATCGTAGCAGAGCCTTTTAGTTGTATCTCCAAAAAGCCACACACGTTCTTGAATGCAAAATTATCATTAGCACCCATACCAACAAGGATATTTGCACCTTTACCATAGCTATTCGGATGTTGGGAATCGTAGGTTTGCTCGGCAGGAAATGTTATATTAAACACTCCTTCGGCTGTCATTTTATACGACTCGGAGTATGGGTATATAGCATACGAATTGTTGAGCGTCTTACCATCGTCTGGCATTGATATTTGCAAAAATGTGCCATTTTTGGTATCTGCTCCATCAATTAGCAGATATTCCGATATCGCAGTAGTTTTGTCAAATACTCCTATTTCATCATCTTGTGCCCACTTGTGATTATAAACATCATTATCCTGTTCAAAGTAAATTCGCGAATCATCAGTGGTTGTCGCACGTACAACTTTTTCTTGAACTTTCACCTTGACATCTTCTGTCATATCTTGACTACAACCAGCCAAGATAATAGCTAATATAGCAAATATATATCTTTTCATAACTTTGTTTTTTTTGATTAATGTTTACCAGCCTTGTTCTTCTTCCCGAAAAGTACTTTCAATTGAGTTTTGATAGCCGCATTCTGCAGATACCATTACCAAATAAACATCTGGTCTTAAATAGATTGGTTTAGATTTCTTGCCCATTTCTAACTATTCTTTTTTTGCCCACCAACCCCGAATGTGCGGTTAATATAAAAAAGAAAGTGTGGAGTTGATTTCCCGTTTACTAAATAGAGGCTCTGACAAAACCCAGCAAGAATAAACGATGCAATATCCCCACACTTGAATAGTATGGGTATATACACAAAGTGTGCATAGCCACATAACTATACAAGAAATGAGTGCTGTTCGTTTGCCCTCTTACCTTGAAAACTGTCAGATTTTCTATTTAGGACTGCGAAAACACTTTCTATGTCTGCCGTTGGGCTGATTTTCAGCCGTTCAGCACCGCAAAATTAGAAAACTTTTCGCAAACAAGCAACACTCAATGAGGATATTGCACCGGGAAAATAAAAAAAGCGCCTCACCGAGCGCAATGCTTGGCAAGGCGAACTAACGGAAAACTTTTAGTCAAAAGTTTTCAAATTGACAATTGATAATTGACGAATTGACAATTAAAGGTATCCTTAAAAACAGACACCTTTTTGTTGTTATAATGAGGTTATTTCTTCTCTTCGAGGAATGTATCCACAAACTTTTTCTCAATCTTTTTGTAAGCACCCACAACCTACCTCTTCTTATTCTTCTTATTTTGTTGTGAGGCGACTTGATCTTTCTTGAATATTAGATAGTAGGCCGACTTAGTGGTGTAGTTATCAATGCTAAGCCTGCGTCTGCCATTCTCCAACTTCTCCCAGGTACCATACACCGAGCCGCGACCATCGTGTCCGACACCTTTAAGCTCAACCTTCTCCCAATTGAACTCCCAACCATTTTGTCTGGCAACCCTCTTGCCTGTCTTATAGAAGTTGCGAGCGCGAGCCAAGCGGTGTTTGCCTTGAGAGAGCGCTGATTTACTTTTTGGAAAATGCTTACTCGAAGTAGCGGTGTCGAGTTTCCCAATATGCACATAGAGCTTGCGAGCTAAGAATCTCTTTATCGACTCTTCATTTGCCATAGGAGTACCCTTGACTGAATTGTTCCAGCCATAGACCTTGCCCTTCTCGAATTTGCTTGGCAGACCATCTATCAATGGAAATGTCCAAGTTCCTGGATTTGATGCCACTGCAATATTTAACCTTGCCTCAGGAATGGCCAACGCAAAGCGGTGGGTAAATTGGCCTCCTGCCGAGTGTCCCCACATATCGTAAACTTCAGCCGTAGAGCCTGTAATACGCTTGAAGTAGTCGAAGATAGGCTCTATTGAGCTATATGTCCACCTCTCGCGTGGTACTACTTTTCGTTTGCGTATAACACCCCCTTGCTGATATGCCCAACCAGGATAGATTTTGCTATTGTACTCAGGCGAGATAACGATAAAGCCATCGCGCTCTGCAAAATGTCGCCAAATTGAGACTCCTATACGACCTTTGCGCTCAGCCCCGTGCATCGTAAAGAGCACACGCATATTCTTGACATCTCCCTTTGTTGGCACATAGTAGTAGACCGTAATAGGTCTATTTTTGAGTGGCTCGTATTCTGTAAATACGAACTTACCTGCCCCACGACTAAATGGTGCTTTCTCGGCTGCTTGTGCATACGATGACGAAATGCCAAATGTAGCAAACACAAACAATATAAGTATAAACTTTCTATACATATTTATAGGTTTGTTATTTTACATACTGAGCGGGAGTGTCTAACAAGTTTTTCAGACACTCCCATTTTGTCAGACAGCTTCTTTTCGTAAAATTGCCGATTGTGTAACTATTTAACCCACTCGGCCATCTTGTCACGAGCAAAAAGATAGTAGACAACCAAACCGAGCCAGCTACATATAAGAACAAGCACGATAAAGATAATCTTCTTCAACAAATCGCCTTCAAGACGATAAATCTCCAATGCTGCCTTTATTGACAATACAAGACCGATAATCCAACAAATAAATGCAATCATAGTTTCTTCTTTTTTAGTTAATGTTGATACAGATATCGTTATACTATCTACAAAGATAATACAATTTGTCATAAATTGCAAAAAAAACAAATCGTTCATTGCGAGAGCCTTTTGGTTCGTGGCAATCTCCCGCTTTTTTACTTAAAGAATATATGGAAGATTCCCACGGTCGCTACGCTTCCTCGGAATGACATTTTTCTACAACACTAAACTATATAATTGCGAAACTTCTTGTTATCACAAAAAAATACAAAAGGCTATTCTTGCGAACAGCCTTTTGTATTTCGAGCGAACTCGAATACATTGTAGCGGTTTTACTATTTCATAAACTCTGCTACCTGGTCGTTTGGAAGAACTGCCTCCTTGAAAATGTAAGCACCGGTCTTCTCCGACTTAA